>CALDSM010000625.1 GCA_937923585.1 uncultured bacterium | reverse complement strand
CGAGATCTGATCGTGACTGGAGTTCAGACGTGTGCTCTTCCGATCTCCGACTGGAATCCGATGCCGGTGATGTCCCCGGCCAGACGGTAGGGGTTGTCGCGAATGACCGTTGCGGCGCGGCCGCCGTACTCCTTGAATATCTTGACGGCCTGGCCGGGCGTGACGCCGCAGCCCTGCAGGAACAGCATGACCGAGTGGACCGCCCGGCGCTCGTTCCACGCGTCGCGGATCTGGCGCGCGCGCTTGGGGCCGATGCCGGGCACGGCGCGCAGCCGTTCGGGCTGGCGGTCAATCACGCGCAGCGTGTCCTCGCCGAAGGCCTGCACCAGCCGCTTGGCGTATTCGGGGCCGATGCCGGTGATCAGACCCGAGCCAAGGTAGGACTCGATGGTCTCCACGGTGCTCGGCAGAATCGTCTCACACAGCGTGACGCGAATCTGACGTCCAAACTTCTTATCGTCCACCCAGCGCCCGGTGACGCGCACCGTCTCCCCGGGCGACACCGCCAGCAGGCTCCCCACGAAGGTCACCAGATCGGGTCGGCCCTTCACTGACATGCGTGCGACGACATAGCCATTCTCGGGGTTCTCATAGACGATGCGCGCAACGATCCCCTCGATCTCGACCTCGGTCTCCAGATCCGACTGGTTCGGATCGTCGGGCGGACGCACCGGCGGTCGGGGCGGACGGTCCGGGGGAAAATGCAGCTGCGCCATCAGAGCGGCTCGCCGCCGAACCGGCGCACATGAATGACATCCGTCGTGGCGCGCGGTCCCATGGACGCCAGGAACAGCGCCGCGTGGGCGATGTCCTCCGGCAGCATCCAGTCGGTTTTGTCGCGGTCGGGCATTTCCTCCTCCGACAGCCGCGTGGTCACCCCGCCGGGACAAAGGGCATGCACGGCGATGTTATACGGGCGCAGTTCCAGCGCCAGCGTCTTGCTCAGCCCGTTCAGCCCGTGCTTCGACGCGCAGTACGCGCTTTGCCGGTCAATCGCCTTCAGGCCGGAAACGCTGGACACATTGATGATCCGCCCCGACCTGCGCGCCATCATGCCCGGCAGAAATGCCTTGATGCAGCGAAACGCACCGGTCAGATTCACGTCAATGGTTCGCGTGAAATCCTCGTCGGTCAATTCCACGAAGGGCCGGAATTTTCCATAGCCCGCATTATTTACCAGGATGTCAACAGCATCAAGTTCCGCCAGTGCCCTTTCGGCCATTGCCGTCACCGACGCCGGATCCGCCACATCACAGCGCACCGCAATCACCCGGCGTCCCGTCTCCGAAGCGAGACGGCGCGTCTCTTCCAGCTCGTCCTCGGAACGCGCCGCCAAGGCAACGTCACAGCCTTCCCGCGCAAATGCCAGCGCAATGGCCCGGCCGATGCCGCGACCCGCACCGGTAACCACCGCCTTCTTTCCGTCAAGCAACATGTCCCAATAAACCTCCTCAAACACGGCTTCATTCGCCCAACATGCTACACGGCATGGCAGAACAAGACAAGCCCAATTGGGATATTCTGTGGACGGAAAGCCAAATTTATCAGCCTGTAAAATGAGAAATAT
>CALDSM010000624.1 GCA_937923585.1 uncultured bacterium | reverse complement strand
CGGCCGCCTGGGCGAAGTTGGACATGCTGCCGTTGTCGTTGATCACGGGCACGTAGTTGTTCTCGGAGAACAGGCGGTTGAACGACGCGCTTGCCTTGGGCTTGTAGCACGG
This sequence comes from uncultured bacterium, assembly GCA_937923585.1. Lineage (GTDB taxonomy): Bacteria > Hydrogenedentota > Hydrogenedentia > Hydrogenedentales > CAITNO01 > CAITNO01. Next base: position 5,306 of record CALDSM010000624.1, on the reverse strand, counting down.
ATTCAGCCAGTCGGTGAATGAGATGTCGGTGTTGTCCTCACCGCCGTAGTACACGCCCATGATGAAGGGGCGCGGCTGGAACTTCACGTCCTGGAAGGTGTAGCCCACCGTGAGCACGCCGCCCCATGCGTCGTAGTCCTTGTCCTGGTCGCCGTAGGGCAGGGGCTTCGCCACGAAGTAGGAGCCGACATGGCTGGCGTCGCCGAACTGGTAGGCGAGCTGCAGTTCATAGTCAAATCCCGACGCCTTGCCGCTCAGGTGCGTGCCAACGGTGTGCAGTTCAGTTGCGTCGTACTGGTCAACGCCCAGCCAGCTTTCCGCCCATTCGCCAATCGGGCTGAGCGCCGTCGTCTCGACATGGCTCGCATCGCGCAGGAAGTAGTAATAGCCCTCGACGGTCAACTCCGGAATGCCGGTGTACGCGGCATGCACGCCGTAGAAATCTGCGTCCTCGTCGCCGGTGATCTTCTCCGCGACTTTCATGCCAAACGCGTCCAGCGTGAACTCCTTGCTCGGGGTCCAGGTCAGGCGCACGCCGTCGAACGACAGGAACTGGGACGGGGTCAGCAGGTCCGAAATCAGCCAGCCGCCGTCGAGCTTCATTGCCTGCCTGCCGACGCGCAGTTTCAGCGGCGCGCCGAAGAGGTTCGCCACATCCACATACGCCTGGTTCATGGTCAGGAAATTGTTCGCCGGATTGCCGCGCCCGTCAATGCCAGTCAGGTAGTTCGAGCGGAAGTCCTCGCCCCAAATGCTGTGGTCGTACAGTTCGAAGAACGTGCTCACCGAATTGGAGAAGTCCGCCTTAACATTCAGCAGGGTCGCAGACTCATAACGCGTCCAGTCCTGGCCCTTGCCGTCCCACTTGAAGGTGGAGAAGGTTCCCTTCGGGCCCAGCGGGCGCCAGTCCGTGGCGTTGCTGTTGTACCGCTGGGTGGACGGGGAGAAAACGTTGATGTACCAGCGGCCGCGAATACGCAGCTCACCGCCAATGGAAACCTGCTGAAGTTCCGCCAGAGCCTGTCCGCCCAGCAGCACCGAGGCGATTGCCACAAGCGCCCAACGGCGGGTTACAGAAAAACATGTGCCAACCTTCCGCTCATGCATAACCTTGACCCTCATTGAAATTACGGTTTACTACACCCAAGCCCATTGAAACCACGCAGCAATCTTGGCGGGACGCTCAGGCCCGCCGCATTTGCCAACCGGATTCTAACACAGGTTATTACACAATTTACAGTTTATTTTCACGTGTAAGGAAAGTACTTCTTCCTGATTTGAGGGAAAGTAAGAAAAACCGGACAGAAGCTCAGGCGATGCCCGCCATGCTGCGGAGGGAAAGGTCGAAGGCGTGCTCGGGCCGGAACCGCTGGACCACATGTGCCGATCCGTCCGGAAGCGAATTTAGGATGCTTTGAATATCACCCGAACTGAGGAGTTCTGGCACGTGGGTCGTCCGGAACTGGTGCTCCACCCCGGACCACTTGATCAGGGCAATGCTCTTCTCAATGGCCCGCAACGGTGCCGGGACACCGGTCAACAGCGAATACTTGTGCAACGGCGCCTTGATGTCCATCGCCACAAAGTCCACCAGTTCCTCGTCCATCAGCTCCTTGAGCATGCCGGGATTGCTGCCGTTGGTGTCCAGCTTTACCAGGAAACCCATGCCCTTCACTCTGCGCAGGAACACCGGCAGCGCCGGCTGCAGGGTGGGTTCGCCCCCCGTGACGACCAGGCCGTCCAGTTGTTCCCTGCGTCGGCGCAGATGGTCCAGCACCACCGCCTCGGGAACCAGTTTCTCCTCGGGGACCAGTATGGGCAGCAGAGCCCCGTTATGGCAGTAGGGGCAGCGGAAATTGCACCCCTGGGTGAACGCGATGGCCGCCGTCCGCCCCGGGAAGTCGCTCAGTGTGAAGGGCTGGAAACCGCCGAATCTCATGCCTCGCACCCGCACTCAATCTTGTATCGGCTGCGCATGCCGAACTCCGCGCGCTTGCCCTCGTTCCATTGGTTTACCGGGCGCAGATAGCCCACGATGCGCGCATAGATCTCCGCTTCCTCGCCGCAGTGCGGGCAGTGGCTCAATTCTCCGCGCAGGTAACCGTGGCCCGGGCACACCGAAAAACTGGGGGACACGGTGAAGTAGGGCATATGGTACTGCTGGCAGACATTGCGCACGAAAGTGCGCACTGATTTCGGGTCCGCCACCGACTCGCCGAGGAAGATATGCTGCACGGTTCCGCCGGTGTACCGGGACTGCAACCCGTCCTGAAGGTCGAGCACGGTGAACACGTCGTCCGAGTAGTTCACGGGCAACTGGGTCGAATTGGTATAGAACGGCTCCACGCCGTCCGCCACCCCGTTCTCATTGGCGAAGCGGATGCCCGGAAAACGGTTCCGGTCCAGCCGGGCGAGCCGGTAACTCGTGCCCTCGGCCGGTGTCGCCTCCAGGTTGTACATGTTGCCGGTTTCTTTCTGGAATTGCACCAGCCGTTCGCGCATGTGGTCCAGCACGCGCGCCGCAAACCCGGCCCCCTCCTCCGTGCCGATGTCCGCGCCGATGAGATTAGTGCAGGCCTCGTTCATGCCGACCAGGCCAATCGTTGAGAAGTGGTTGTTCCAGTAGCAGCCGAACCTTTTGCGGACATCCTGCAGATAGAACTTGGTGTAGGGATACAGCCTCTGATCGGTGAAGCCCTCCAGAATGCGCCGCTTCGTCTCCAGACTTTCGCGGGCAATATCCATCAACCGGTCAAGCCGGGCAAGAAACTCATTCTCATCCCGCGAGACAAAGCCAAGCCGCGGCATGTTTATCGTGACCACGCCAATGGACCCTGTCAGCGGGTATGCGCCGAACAGGCCGCCGCCGCGTTTGTCCAGCGCGGTCGCGTCCTGTCCGGACCCATCCAACACGGGCGAGTCCTGCGCGTGCCGGTCCATCTCGCGTTTGTCCAGGCGGAGCCGGCAGCACATCGAGCGCGCGTCGTCGGGTGACATGTCCGAGTTGACGAAATTGGCGAAATAGGGGATGCCGTATTTGGCCGTCACCTCCCACAGGCGGTCCAGTCCGGGATTGTCCCAGTTGAAGTCCTTGGAGATGTTGTACGTCGGGATGGGGAAACTGAACACGCGCCCCTTGGCGTCCCCCTCGGACAGCACTTCCAGGAAGGCGGCATTGAGCAGGTCCATCTCGTGCTGGTATTCGCCGTACTTGGAGTCCGTGATTTCCCCGCCGATGATCACCGGCTGATCGGCCAGGGCGGCCGGGGCCTGAAGGTCCATGGTCACGTTGGTGAAGGGCGTCTGAAAGCCCACCCGCGTGGCCACGTTCAGGTTGAACACGAACTCCTGCAGCGCCTGCTTCACCTCCCGGTAAGCCAGCTCATCATGGCGGATGAACGGTGCCAGCAGCGTGTCAAAATTGCTGAACGCCTGCGCGCCCGCCGCCTCGCCCTGGAGGGTGTAGAAGAAGTTGACCACCTGGCCGAGGGCGGAGCGGAAATGCTTTGCCGGGCTGCTTTCTGCCTTGCCGGGCGCTCCCTTGAAGCCCCGGCGCAGCAAATCCTGCAGGTCCCAGCCCACGCAGTACACTGACAGCAGGCCCAAATCGTGTATGTGCAGGTCGCCCGAGCTGTGCGCCTCGCGGATGTCCTGCGTGTAGATCTTGTTCAACCAGTAGGTCTTGCTCACCTCGCTGGAAATGTAGTTGTTCAATCCCTGCAGCGAGTAAGCCATGTTGCTGTTTTCCTGAACCTTCCAGTCCTCGCGGTTCAGGTAGCGGTCAATGAGCTCCACATCGGCCTTGCTCACCAGTTCGCGCACGCGCGCATGCTGATCACGGTAGAGAATGTAAGCCTTTGCCGACTTCTTGTACGGTGAGGCCAGCAGCACCTCCTCCACCACGTCTTGAATTTTCTCCACGGTGGGCAACTGTTCCTGACCGATGGACTGGTGCAGTGCCAGCACGCGCATCGTCATCTGCCGGGCCGCATCCATGCCGTATTCGCCGGTGGCCTGGCCGGCCTTGAACAGGGCCGATGTTATCTTCGTTGCGTCAAATTCGGCGACACGGCCGTCCCGTTTTAGTATTCTGTTGTACACGCCGGAACGGTGGGCATCCTGCCCTTCTAGAAGGCTTTGAGCAGCAACTTCCATATGTCTTGCGCTCCCTCCGCTATCAAACTTTTCGCACCTTGGCCAGCGTTGCCGCCCGTCCGCATCGGGCCGCAACAGGCCTGATTCTAGCCGGAACCAACCACTATGTCAAGGGGTATCCGGAGAAACGGCCACCATATGCTGTGGAAAAGCGGGGGATAAACGGTGGACAACACTTTTGCCAAAAAGGACAAATTCTGCAAACCATGGCAGGACAAGGAGTTGCAGGTTGCACGTCAAGACGAGATTTTGTTCAACCACTGCAATAGACGGAGATTGGCAGGGTTCTGAAGACTGCAAATCCCTTAGGAACAGGCCAATTGTGCCTTGCACAAGCGTCGTATCCGCTTGTTGCCCAGACGTTTGTTCTGTTAAACTTCCCTATGCGGAAGAACATGAAAAGGAAACCGCCATGGATGATTTTGCTCAAATCTGGTTTCTGGTGGAAGAGCACGTCCAAACCTATATCAAGTTCTATGCCCTGGGTGTTGCCATTGGGGTGCCCCTCATCTTCTTCACCCGCAAATGGACCGTGCCGCTAATTCTGTATGCGCTGGAGATATGCGTCTACTTTTTCATTATGCATGTGCTCGTTTATGTGCTGGTGGGCATCACGGGCTGGTTCAAGAACAGTTCTTCCATCCGCGCCCTGCGGAAGGACGGCATGCCCATAGACGCCGTCTCCTGGGGCACTCCATTCGTTCGGTTTTGGGATAAAACCCTCTATGATCCGCAATGGCTCGTGTACATGGAATACGTGTTCATGGTGGTCATTGTGATCCTGGTGCTTAGATACCGCCCCATGCGCACGCAAAAGCCCAAGCCGCGCTTTGGCGTGGATGGAAAGCGGAAGAACGAGTCTGAAGAGGCGATGGCTGTGGCGCAGAAATACGGATCGAGGCGGTATGCTGATGATTGGGCCAAGGAGGCCGCCAAATCCTCGCGCGAAAGCAAGGTGCGCAGACAATCCGAGAAATAGGCCGACCCGTATTTGCTTGCTTCGGGTCTTTTTTGCGCAATAGACGCATTTTTCCGGCTCTTGCCAATTGCCTCATTTCCTCGGCAAGTCCAATTCTCGCGGCTATTTAGGCGTGGGATGCTTCTAGTTGCCATCGTGGTTTCTATTGACAATTATGGTGGCACTCTACCAC
>CALDSM010000623.1 GCA_937923585.1 uncultured bacterium | reverse complement strand
TTCCGATCTGTCGGTGCGCATGCCGCTGACCCGGCGCGATCTTTCGTCCGTGCAGGCGGTGACGGGAAAGGAGGGCATGTTCGAGGGCAGGGACTACCGCGGCGTCGAGGTCCTCGCGGAATTGCGTCCGGTGCCCGGTTCCAACTGGTTTATGGTGGCCAAGGCCGACCGGTCAGAGATACTGGCCGAACTGCACTACCGCGCCTGGACCAGCGGCTTTTTCGTGCTGCTCCTGGTGCTGCTTGACGGAATGGCGGTGGCCTTCTTCTACCGGCAACGGCAACTTCACATGTACCGCGCCCTCCACAGGTCAGACCAGGAGCAGAAGAAGGCCCGGGGGGCGCTGCGGGAAAGCGAGGAAAAGTACCGTGAACTGGTGGAGTGCGCGAACAGCATCATCCTGCGCTTTGACCGCTCTGGAAAGATAACCTTCTTCAACGGATATGCATCGCAGTTTTTCGGGTACTCCCAGGCCGACATCATCGGGCAAAACCTTGTGGGGACCATCGTTCCCGCGACCGACAGCGCGGGAAGAGACCTTGCGGGCATGACACGCGACATTGAGGCCCACCCCGAACGCTACGCGACCAACCAGAACGAGAACATGCGCAGGGACGGGTCGCGGGTGTGGGTGGCGTGGACCAACCGGCCCATCCTTGATGACCGGGGGCAATGCGTCGAGATACTGGCCGTCGGCAATGACATCACCAGCCTCAAGTGGGCCGAGGAGGCGCTGCGCCAGAGCGAAAAGCGGTTGGAATTGGCGCTGTCCGCGGCAAAGGCAGGGCTGTGGGACTGGGACATTGCGACTGACCATACCATGTGGTCGAAACAATTGTTTGACCTTTTTGGGCTTGATCCGGCCTGCAACGCGCCGTCGGTGGCGCTGTGGGAAAGCCTGCTTCACCCCGAGGATGCGAAGGCGGCCGCCGCCAGGCTCGAGAGAGCGCTGCGGGAACACACGCCGCTGAACAGCGAGTACCGGATTGTGCTGCCCGACGGCGGCATCCGCTGGATAAACGCTTTGGGAGAAAGCCAATATGACGGCCAGGGACAACCGGTCCGGATGTCCGGCATGTGCATTGACATTACCGAACGCATGCAGGCCAGGGAGGAAGTCTGGCGGAATGAAGGCCGGCTGAAACGGCTGACGGACATTCTGCAGTACCCCGCCAGGACCGTGCAGGATTTTCTGGATTATGCGCTGGACCAGGCCATACAAATGACCGGGAGCAGGATCGGCTATATCTATCATTACCATGAGGACCGCAGGGAGTTTGTCCTGAACACCTGGTCCAGGGACGTGATGGCCGCATGCGCCGTCACCAATCCGACCACGTGCTACGAGTTGGACAAGACCGGAATATGGGGCGAGGCGGTGCGGCAACGCCGCGCCATCGTCGTCAATGATTTCCAAACCGCCCATCCCCTGATGAAGGGCTATCCCGAAGGCCATGTGCGCCTCAGGAAATTCATGACCGTTCCGGTCTTCAACGGGGACAGCATTGTCGGCGTGGTCGGCCTGGCAAACAGCGAAACGGATTACGGGGAGAGCGACATTCTGCAGGTTTCCCTGCTGATGGAGGCCGTGTGAAAAGTCACCGGGCGCATGGAGGCGGAGGAGGCGCTGCGGGCCTTGTCGTCGCGCCAGGAAGCCCTGTTGTCGGCGGTGCCGGAAATCATCATGGAGGTGAACAACGACAAGGTCTACACATGGGCGAATCCCGCGGGCATCGAGTTCTTTGGCGGGGACGTTATAGGCAGGGAGGCCGCCTGCTATTTCGAGGGCGAACAGGAGGTCTATCACGAGGTGAAGCCCATTTTCAAAGGTGAGGCGCACACCATCCATGTCGAAAGCCTGCAGCGGCGGAGGGACGGGCAGAAGCGGCTGCTTGCCTGGCGGTGCCGCGCGCTGAGGGACGAAAGGGGAAATGTGGCGGGCGCGCTTTCTTCGGCGCGGGACATCACGGATGAAAGACGGGCGGAAGAGGCGCTGCGCACGTCACAACAGTTGATCGAGAGCATCATCAACGCGATTCCGGTAAGGGTGTTCTGGAAGGACAGGAATCTCGTC
>CALDSM010000622.1 GCA_937923585.1 uncultured bacterium | reverse complement strand
TCTGTTGTGCTTGGCCGCTTCCATGTTCGGGTCGAGTTGCAGCGCGCGCTCGTACATGGCGATGGCTTTTCCCACGCTTCCGGCGGCGTTGTGGGCGTTGCCCAGGTTGAAGAAAAGGACAGGGTTTTCGACCTGGGCGGTGACGAGTTGCTCGTATTGGGTGACGGCGGCCGCGTAATTGCCCGACCGGTACGCCTGGTTTGCGCCGTCGAAGGTTGCGTCATACATGTCCGCGCCGAGAATGAGGGTTAGTGCAAGCACGAGATTCATGGGCGGCCTCCCTTGCGCTGGGCCGCCTGTATTTGTGTGACAGCCATTTCCGCGGCGGCGGACAGGGCGTTCAGTTCATCCGGAGTCAGCCTGCCGCCCGAATAGCGGGCTCGCTCACACGCGCGCAGCACGGAGACCACGGTTTCGATGACGTTCGCCGGTATTCCCTTGGTTGCCAGCAGTTCCCGGGCATCATGGGAGGTGATGCCCGCCTCCACAGTGTTGTACATGTCGCAGAGATAGCCGGTGAGCGCGTGATAGAGCGCTTCTCCCGGGTCGTCTCCGGAAAGCCGCTGCATGTTTTCCCTGTAGCGCGAGAGCGCGAAGTGGCGGCGCGCATAGCGCACATCGCCGGTGAGTCGGCGCTGGTGCCGCAAGTACAGGAGGAAAACCGCGTACAGCAGGGGTGGAAGCAAAAGGCCGGCAAAGGCCGCGGCGACGGTGGCGGACTTGGCGGCGGAGGAAGAACGCAGCGCCCCGGCCGGCCTGTCCATGATGGGGAGCAGCCCCTCGTTGAGCACCTCGACGGAGGAGCGCTGCATTTCAGTGCTGCCGCCCGCGGTGACCAGCGCCATTGCGTCCGGCGAGGCGGCAATGGTCAGTTTCAATTCTTGCGTGGTTTCGGTCCTGTAATTTTTGATGATGGGGGCAAAGTAGACAAAGTTGATGGCGGGCAGTGTCTGTGTGCCCTGTTCGAGGGGGGTCAGGGTGTAACGGAAGGCTTTCGTGACCTCCAGGGCGTTTTGCTGCTGCTGCTGGACGTCAATCTCCGGGCCGGAAATGTGCGCCCACGGGATTGCCGGGATGGTTGGCGCGCCGATGGCGTCGGGGTTGCCCTGGCCGGTCACGGCCAGCGTCCAGGTGACCGGGACACCCTGGACAAGCTGCTGGGTGCTGAGTGCGCTCTTGATGCCGTACTTGCCCACGGCCCCGGAGAAATCGGCGGGCTTTTCAGGAAGCGGCTGGACGTTGACGATGACGGCCGGCGCAAGGAAATCACGCGCGATGACATGCGGCCTGGGGTCCCGCCAGTTCACCTCACCCTGCCACGACCAGGGCTGGATGGTCTGCGGGCCGGAGATGGTCGGGTACATGACCATGGAGATTTCCATAACGCGGTAGTTGATTCCGTTCCGCGTCTCCATCTTGTTGGCCTGCTGCTGTGGGCCGGAATAGAAACCCTGCCGGTCCGGCATGGGCATGTTTCTCGGGCCGACAATCTGTACACCGTAATCGTTGGCCGCATAGATGCGAAGCGAGAGGGTGACGGCCTCGCCCTGGTAGGGGTTGGGCTTGTCCACGGATGCTTCGACAAACGCCAGTTTGTCCACCGTCATGGTGCCGGGGGCGTTGGGCGTGCTCCCCTGCGGGGCGGGGATGGCCGTCTGGCTCACTTGAATCTGCATGGGAAGGGTGAACAGCGGTTTACCGTCCACGGTGATCGGAATGCGCGGTATGGTGAAATTGCCCTCCCTGGTCGCCCGTGCCGGGTAACGCCAGGTCTTGGAGACCACGGTGGTCATTCTGCCGTTGATGCTCGTGATTTGCATGT
>CALDSM010000621.1 GCA_937923585.1 uncultured bacterium | reverse complement strand
GGGGACTGACTCGCCTTTCGGCAGTTTGAAAGGCGTGTCTGTACCTGCTTTTCGCTGACTCACACACTAGTCGAAGAAATGGATCGCTTCGAGCTGGCTTCTCAACGCATCCATGTTCTCCTGCGGAAAGGACACCATGGGACTGCGGGGCATGCCCGCGTCGAAGCCCAGCAGGCGCATGATGGCCTTCTCGCAGGCAAGGTTGCCGCCGTTGCGGAAGAGGACCTTGATGACGGCGTTGGCCTTCCACTGGAAATCGCGCGCCCGGTTGAAGTCACCCGCCTGCATGGCGTCGTAGACACCCGCGATGTTCCGCATCTGGTAGTTGTAGGTGGAGCCGATGCCGCCTATTGCACCCGTGGCGAGCCCGTCCAGCAGCATCTGGTCCGACCCGTTGAACACGCGGAAGCGGCCCTGCCCCGAATCGAGCATGGACCACATGAAGAACATGTCCGAGTCCGTGTACTTCATTCCCGCGACGCCCGGCACGCTCGTGAACGCGTCCACCAACTGGTCGGCGGTAAGGACCACCCCCGTCAGCGCCGGGATGTGGTAGTAGAAGGTCGGCAACTCGGCCGCTTCCGCGATGCCGCGGATGTGCTGGAGCATGCCGGCGAGCCCGACCTTGTAGTACACCGGCGGAATGCTCGAAACGGCGGCCGCGCCCGCCCTGCGAGCATCGGCGGCAAGCGCGGCGGACTCCTGCGTCGAAACCGCGCCCACATGCACCATGACCGGCACCTGGCCCGCGACCGTCTCGATCACCGTCCTCGCGACGAGTTTGCGCTCGTCCGGAGTGAGCAGAAGCCCCTCGCCCGTGCTGCCGCACACAAAGAAACCGCCGGCGCCCTGCTCTATCTGCCAGGCCACCATGCGGCGAATCATGCTGACGTTGACCGCGCCGCTGCTGTCATAGGGCGTGATAAACGCCGGCATGACACCCTTGATCTGCTCCAATGAAAACGACATGTCAATCTCCCTTCTCAGGCATCCGTGCCGGTTGCCATTTGTCTGCCCGAAGTCGAACTCTCCTCGCACGCCAGCATCAGCGCCAGGATCTCGCGTTCTTTGCGCGGCGGCATGCCGTAGGGTTCTTCTCCCCGCAGACTCCTAAGCGCGTGGCCGATCTCGTCCACGTACATTTGCTCGAAATCATAGTCCTTCAGTTCGACCGTGTGCCAATCGGCCTGCCCAAGGAATTGCGGCCCCGCATAGGCGCACACCCGCAACGACTGCCAGTCCCACTCCATGGCACCGTTTTCGCACATGATCCTGCGGTAGACGTTGAACGGGCGCTGGAACATGTCCTCATGCACGATCAGCGAGACGCCGCATTCCATGTCCATGAGGACATCATAGACGTCGCAGGCGTCCGCGTCCGTCTCAATCGCGGCGCAGCGCCGCCGCGCCATGCAGGTCAGCGACCTCACTCCTCCGAAGAGGTGCGTGAACAGGTGAAATTCGTGGGGCAGCATGTCGAAGCACATGCCGCCCTCGGAGCGTTTCGATGCGTAGAATCCGCGGTAGTCCTCGTAGGGATGCCAGTCCGCCACGTGCTGACCCACATGCGAGATGGCGGCCAGCGGCCTGCCCAGGGTTTCGTCGCGAAGCATCGCGGCGATCTCCGCGTGGATGGCGTTGTGGAGGTAGGTCATGCTGGGCGCGATGAACACGTTCGCCGCCTCCGCGCGCGCAATGACGGTATCCGCCTCCCCGAGGGTCATGGTGAGGGGCGACTCGCAGAAGGCGGGCACACGCGCATCAATGCAGCGCAGAAGACAGTCGGCGTGCAGGTGCGGCGGAAGGCAAACCAGCGCGAACTCCGGCGACATTCCGAGCGCCTCTTCCAGACTGGCGCAGTTTTCCACCTGCAACTCGGACGCCATGCGCTGCCGCCGCTCTTCTTTGCTGTCCACGGCGATAATGTCGTGATGGCCCAGCGCGTGCAGGCAGCGGGCACGCCGTCGTCCCATGGAACCGCATCCCGCGATCAGGAATCTCATAGAAACCTCCTCCGGGAAAATAGCATCTTCAACCGCACCGTTCAAATGGGATAGACTAAGGCCTATTCTGGAGTCCATGAGTCGTTCCCCGCTCCCGTAAAAAACCTCTGAAGTCCGTCATCCCCGCGAAGGCGGGGATCCAGGGTGTTGGCTTAAACCCCTGGATTCCCGCTTTCGCGGGAAGGACGGCGTTCTTTCGTGGGAATGACAGTGGTTCGGTTCTGGTCCTGCAACCCTTGGACAATTCGTCATGGGCCAGATGCTTCGGAACGACTTCTGGAGTATGGAGGCAGCCATGGCCAACGAATCGCAAACCGAATCCCTTTACCGGCACGCAAAACAGCGGATACCGGGCGGGACGCAACTGCTCAGCAAGCGGCCCGAAATGTTCGCGCCCGATGTGTGGCCCGCCTACTACCGCGAGGCGCGTGGCTGCGAGGTATGGGACCTCGATGGCAGGCACTATTACGACATGACGCACAACGGCGTGGGGTCGTGCCTGCTCGGCTACGCCGATTCCGACGTGACGCGCGCCGTCACCGAGCGGATCGCGCGGGGCAGCATGTGTACGCTCAATTCGCCGGAAGAGGTGGAACTGGCAGACGCCCTGTGCGTTATTCATCCGTGGGCCGAACAGGTGCGCTTTGCCCGCTGCGGCGGCGAGTCCTGCGCGATGGCCGTGCGGATTGCGCGCGCCACCACCGACCGGTCGGTCGTCGCCATTTGCGGCTATCACGGATGGCAGGACTGGTATCTCGCGGCCAATCTCGGCGACGATGATTCCCTTCGGGGGCATCTGCTGCCGGGACTGGCCCCGCTGGGTGTGCCGCGTGAACTGCGCGGCACTGCGGTGACCTTCAACTATGGCGACCGGGCGGCCTTTGACGCAATCGTGGCGGAATGCGGCGACCGGCTTGCCGCGGTCATCATGGAGCCGTGCCGTTACACCGATCCCGAACTGGGCTATCTTGAGTACCTGCGCGACAAGGCCCACCAGGCCGGTGCGCTGCTCATATTCGACGAGATCACCATCGGGTGGCGGCTTTGCCACGGCGGCTCCCACCTGCGCTTCGGCGTCCATCCCGATATCGCCGTGTTCGCCAAGGCGCTCGGCAACGGCCATCCCATCGGGGCCGTAATCGGGACCACGCAGGCCATGGACGGGGCGCACGGCTCGTTCATCAGCAGCACCTACTGGACGGAGGGAGTGGGTCCGGTTGCGGCGCTCGCCACGCTGCGCAAGCTGCGGGAAAACGACGTGACGGCGCACGTGGCGCGCATCGGCGAATGGATGAAGGAAGTCTGGCGTACCGCGGGAGAAAGACACGGAGTGCCGCTAATCGTGGCGGAAGGGTATTCGTGTCTCGCGCACTTCGCGTTTGACCACAGCCAGGCCAATGCGTTGAAGACGATCTGCACAACGCGCATGTTGAAGCACGGCTTTCTGACGGGTACGGCCATCTATCCGACCCTCGCCCACACCGCAGAGATGGTGTCCCGCTACGCGGAGGCTCTGGACACGGTGTTTGCGGAAATCGCCGAAGCCGTTGACAAGGACAACTGGTCCGCGCTGCTGGAAGGCCCTCCGGCCCACCAGGGTTTCCGGAGGCTGCTGTAATCCATGACCTGGATGTTCCTGCTTAAAGGGTTTGCCATCGGACTCTCCATATCCGCGCCTGTGGGGCCCATGGGATTGCTCTGCATCCGCCGAACCCTCGCATTCGGACGGGGCTGCGGCATGGTTTCGGGACTGGGCGTGGCCACCGCGGACGCTTTCTACAGCAGTGTGGCGGCATTCGGACTTGCCGCCGTGTCTAATCTGCTGCTGGACTGGCGGCTCCCCTTACGGCTCGGCGGAGGAATTGTCCTGTGCATGCTGGGCGCGCGGATATTCTTTGAGAAGGCTGCGGTGGAAAGGGAGACATCCGCCCTTTCTTCCACCCGGCTGCTGACGTCGTATTCCTCCATGCTGGCGCTGGCCTTGTCGAATCCCGTCGGCATCCTCTTCTTTACGGCGGTCTTTGCGGGCTGGGGGCTGGCTGACACCGGCGGCAATTTCGTCGGAGCGCTGCTACTGGTGTGCGGCGTGTTCCTTGGCTCGCTGTCCTGGTGGATCATATTGAGCACGGGCGTTCATCTGCTCGGGACACGCCTGTCACCAACCGTCCTGCGCCGGGTTAACCAGGCGTCGGGGCTTTTGATCATTCTTTTTGGTATTCTTGTGCTTGCCCATCTGCGGGCGTGACAGCGGAAGGCGCGCGCCATGGAGCATGAAATACAGCGAAAGACGGGGACTGACTCGCTTTTCGGCAGTTTGAGAAGCGTGTCTGTCCCCGCTTTTCGCGGCTTACGGGAAGACACAATGCCATGAAACACGAAATGCGGATCGCCATGCTGGGAATGGTGGACGGCAACGGACACCCCTGGTCATGGAGCGCCATCTTCAACGGCTATGAACCGCAGGCAATGGCCGAGTGCCCCTTTCCCGTCATACCGCAATACCTGGCCCAGCAGCCAAAAACGGCTTTCGGAATAGACGGGGCAAGGGTAACGCACATCTGGACGGATGACCCCGCGGACGCGCCGAAGGTGGCGGCGGCCTCGCTCATCCCGAAAGTGGCAAAGCGTCCCGGGGATGTCATCGGGGAAGTGGACGCCGTGATCATCGCGACGGACAAGGGCTGGGAGCATGTGGAGCGCTGCCGTCCCTTTGTGGAGGCGGGACTGCCCGTCTTTGTGGACAAGCCCCTGGTGGACAACGCGCCGGATCTCGAAGTCTTCCGCACATGGATTGCGGCGGGCGCGCGCATTCTGAGCAGCAGTTGCACGGCCTACGCAAAGGAGTTCCTGCCCTACCGCCTGTCCACGCACGAACTCGGGCAGCTGCGCTATGCGAGCGTGACCACGCCCAAGTCCTGGGAGCGTTACGGCATTCACGCCCTGTCGGCGGTTTATCCCATTCTGGGCGCCGGATTCATCTCCGCCCGCAACACGGGAACCGCCGAACGCAACGTGGTCCATTTCAGACATGCCTCGGGCACGGACGTGGTGGTGGCCGCCATCAACGACCTGTACGGCGGATTTGGCTGCCTTCAGTTGTGCGGCACGGCGGCATCGGTGCAGATTCAGTTCAAGGACACTTTCTACGCGTTCAAAGAGCAACTGACGGACTTCGTGCGTTTCCTGAAAACCGGCGTGCCGCCCTGCCCGTTTTCCGAAACCGAAGAACTCATGAAGATGGTGATTTCAGGCGTCCTAAGCAGAGAGCAGGACGGCGCGGAGATTCGTCTGGCAGACATTTAGTGTGAAAAACAGGGACTGACTCGCTTTTCGGCAGTTTGAAAAGCGTGTCTGTCCCTGCTTTTCGCGCGACCATCGCAAGGAGCGGTCCATGACCTCGTTGGATAGATTCTCATTGTCCGGAAAGGTGGCGGTCATCACCGGCGGCGCCGGTCTGTACGGCCGCCAGATCGTGCGCGCGCTTGCCGAGGCCGGAGCGGAAACCTATGTCGCGTCGCGCAACCTGGACGCGCTCACAACACTGGCGGACACCCTCGCCGCGGAGGGCATCCGAATTCACCCCGTGCAGTTTGACCAGGGTGAGGAGGCGTCGGCGCTCGCCTTGCGCGACCACGTCATGGAGCGCAGCGGGCGCATGGACGTGCTGGTGAACAATGCCGTGGCCCGTCCCATGAAGAAGGCCTACGGGGACAGCGTCGAAGCCTTTGCCGAGAGCATGCGCATCAACGCGACGGGGCTGTTTGCGGTCACGCGAGCGGTGGGCGACGTCATGGCGGAACAGGGCGGCGGTTCCATCGTCAACATCGGCTCGATACAGGGCATGATCGGGCCCGACCCCACCATTTACCGCGGCACGGAAATGAGCGGGTGGTATCCCGACTACTTCTTTCACAAGGGCGGCATGATCAATTTCACCCGCTTTGTCGCCAGTTACTACGGGGAGAAAGGCGTGCGGTGCAACTGCGTTTCGCCGGGCGGCTTCTGGACGGCGACGATGCCGGAGGCGTTTGTGCGCCAGTACAGCGACCGCACCCTCCTCGGGCGGCTCGCCAACGAAACGGACCTCATGGGCGCCGTGGTGTTTCTGGCCTGCGATGCGTCGGCATACATTACCGGCGTCAATCTTCCCGTGGACGGGGGCTACACGGCCAAGTAGACGGCCGGTGAGAGGAGTCACCATTTCATGCGCGAGTGGGCGCTGATAGACGGCGTGGTCATGGTCGCCTACATTCTGGGCATTGTCTTCATCGGCAGCATGTTTGCGCGCCGCCAGAAGACCGCCGCCGACTTCTTCCTCGCGAACCGCAGTTTCAAGTGGCTTCCCATCGCTCTGTCCGTTATTGCCTCCGACCTGAGCGCCATCAGCTACATGGGCGCGCCCGCCATGTCGTTTCAGCACGACCTGCGCTACGCCCTTTCGATTCTCATCCTGCCCTTCGCCGTCCTGATCGCCATCTACACCGTCCTGCAGGTCTTCTACCGGCTGCAGATCTTCACGGTGTACGAGTATCTGGAGCGGCGGTTCCACGTCTCGATCCGGCTGCTCGCGGCGCTGCTGTTTCTGCTGACGCGCGGCGGCTGGCTGGCCTCCGTCATCTACGTGCCCGCACTGGCGCTGTCCGTGGTCACCGGCGTGAACCTAACCCTCTGCATCCTGGCCACGGGCCTCCTCACCACCCTCTACACCACGCTGGGCGGCATCGAGGCCGTCATCTGGTGCGACGTGATCCATTTCTGCGTGCTTTCCTTCGGAATCGTTGTCGCGCTGGCCTTCATCCTCTACGATTTCGGCGGAAACGCGGCGGCCATATGGGCCATCGCGTCGGAGCATGGCCGGACCCGGATGGCCAGTTTCGACGTGCATTTCAGCGCGGAGTTCACCGTCTGGGGCCTCGTTGCCATGAGCCTGGTCAACAACGTCTCGTCCTACGGCGTGGACCAGGTGGTGGTGCAGCGCTACTTCACGGCCAAGTCCATGAAAGACCTTGTCAAGAGCGCCGTCGGCCAGTCACTGCTGGTCATCCCGGTCACGCTCGCCCTGTACCTCGTGGGCACGGGCCTGTTCGCCTATTACCAGCAGCACCCCGACATGATGCAGGCGCTGCTCGCCCTCGACCCTGACCATCCGATTCAGGCCACCAACCGCGTGTTCCCGCACTTCATCACCTACGGGCTGCCCGTCGGGATCTCCGGGCTGGTGATCGCCGGCGTGGTGGCGGCCACCATGGGCAGCTTCAGTTCGGGACTGAACTCCGTGACGACGGTGGTGGTGATGGACTTCTACAAGCGCTTCTTCCACCGCACGGAAAAGGGCGAGGCGCACTACCTGCGCGCGGGCCGTGTGGTGACGCTTCTTCTTGGACTGTCGGCGACCGGCGCGGCGTTCTACGTGGGCAACCTGGGAACCATCATCGAAATGACCGGAAAGATTTCGAGTTTCCTCGTCGGGCCGATCGTCTCCATGTTCATGCTGGGCGCGCTCAGCAAGCGCGCCAACGCGCCCGGAGTCTTTGCGGGCACACTGTGCGGCCTCGCCGCCGTGGCATGGCTCAGTCCGGGCATCTTCTGGCTGTGGTGGGGACTCCTCGGCCTCGTGGTGAGTTCCGTGCTCGGTTATGCCTTCAGCATGGTCTGGAGCGTGGCGAAGGCCAAAGGCTGAGGGATCAGGGTGACATTTGTCCCTGAATGCCCGGCCGGGCACAACAGCCCGGGGTTGGCGGGAGGTGGACGAAGTGGAGCCGGACGCCTACCCCGGGTAACGGACATGTCCCCACGTATATCTACACTGAAAGTGTTTCTTTGTTGCACGCCGGAACCGTCCCTATAGGATGGGCAAAATAAGGCTCCTTGAACTTGTCAGCAAGTGGCTTCGTCTCAAGGTTGACAATAATCATTGCCGTTATGTAACCTCCTTATATGCAGACAATGCAAAAGGAGGCACAAATGCAGGAGATCACAAAGGAACAGGCCCAAGAACAGATTGAGGCCGGGGCAAAAAAGGTGACTGAGGAGGACCTCAAGAAGGTGCTGGGCAAATGTGATGAAATCGAAGCGAAGTTCACGAACAACGGACCGTTGGCAAGATTTGTCACAGACCTTAGACTTCTGTTCTCCATCGTTCAAGACTACATCAGCGGCAAGTATCGCGCGGTGCCGTATTGGTCGATTGCTGCAATTGTCGCAGCACTCTTGTATGTGCTGAATCCAATGGACTTGATTCCGGATTTCATTCCGGGTGTAGGTTATCTGGATGACGCTGCTGTTGTGGCGCTCTGCTTGAAGATGGTTGAACAGGACCTCCATGCCTACAGGGCGTGGAAGGAGGCACAGGCGTAGGCAACATAGGCAAGACTAATTTCTGTCATGCAATTCAATAAGTGCCTGTGTTAGCGAATGCTGCACACGATTTTTTGCTGGCATGATATGGGACACCCATAAGGTGGCCCGAGGGCAGGGGCCAACATTCGCTTACCGCCTTTCTTTTCTTGATGTCTCTGCTATCAATTCTTCTGGTTTCATCGTATCCACAGGTTAATGACACTTGCTTTATTCCCAAAATGGTTAAGCCAAGTGAGATTCGGAGGGGTTTCGAATTGGGCCGACAAGAAGACTATACGGAGTTTGTCTAATGGATTTTTCGCAAATTGCTGAAATAGGCAAAGTTGCTTTATCCGGCTCTTTATCCGAAGGCTTTGACATTGCGCGTCTACTTCGCGACAATCCAGAACTGGCTTATAGCATTCTTACAAACGTGAAGTCTGTTACTGAAAGCAAGGCGATCCGTATTCCAGAATCCGTACTTGAAACATTCTTAGTTGAGCAGATGCGCGAATATAAGAGTGAGACTATAAAAGATGTCGCTTGTTGTGGTCTAGCTTCAAACCGTCTGCTAATCGTTGGAGTCTTGCAGAAGGGGCTTCTTACTTATGACTTTCGGCTCGAGATTCAACCAGCGGCACAATCGATTGTCTGGGAATCCACGGCAAAGGGGATTTCTTTCGAGGTAAAAGGGCCCGTATTTAACGAACACGACATTCAAACAAGAGTTGTTTCGGGGGTTAGTCAGGGTCTTTTGACCTTCTTGTTGCCGGGAATAGCTAATGCGGCAATCGGTTTTGTCTTTGAAAAGTTCTACGAGATCTTCACGCAAAGGACATTGTCCAACGCCATTAAGGCTCAAGCAACAAGTTCAGTGATACCCAGACAGGGTAGTCTGTTTGTCGATATGCACAATCTCCCCTGGATTGGAGGACTGTGCAAGACTTCTGTAAGAATGCCAGCAACAGGGACTATTTTTTGCCTTGGAGATTACGTGCGGCCGGAGAGCCTTGTATTTGACCGTGACGGTGCGTTAGTACGAGTTTTTGTCGACCCTGAGGCAAGTAGCGCACTCGACAAGTTCACGTCTTTCATATCCGGGATTTATGGAAAGACAACTTAGCGAGCGAAGGCATTGACCAAGAGGGGGGCTTTGCTTCAGGGGCGGTTAGGGACACTTGTTCCCCGGCCACGCGGCCGCGCAAATCTCAAGAGGAAGCTAACATCTATATGTTCGTATCACCAGTATCTCGTTTTGCCCTTTCTCTAACGGCAACGACGGTCAGCACCCCGCCTACGAAGACGACCGTTGCCCCGATGGCCCTGCGAACTTGGGTGCTTTCGGCTTTGCCGGTCATGCACCACGTCGCGAAGTGTTCACAGTTGTTGAAGATAAGGCTATATTTCTGTTCGCTGAGGCGTTCCCTGGCTCTCTCAACAACCTCGTCGGGAGGTGGCTGCGGGTCGTACGGCACAATGACCGTCTTCTTGCCCTCAGTAAATTCATCAAGAGGCGTTTGCCTGATAGCCGCGTTGATGCGACGCAAGGGCGACCCGGTATAGTGAATGACAGTTCCATCGCCGCAATCTATCCCGTGATGTGAATAGATCCAACGCCTCACCTTTATGTGATCGCCCCGTGCCATTGTGTTTAGCATACTCCGTGAATAAGAAAACAACACAAGTATCGTACACGGCACACCAATCCGACCATAATGGTAGTGTTCCAGGTCGGTCGCATGAAGAGCCTAGTCTGTTCTTTCACCCGTATCATCGTCTTTCGGAGCAAGGCTGTACACGAAAAAGACGCTCCGCTCTAATCCGATGCCCGAAGGTACGCCTTTGCGATAAACGATCTGCCCCCAGGCTCGCCGACCTTCCTGTGTTACTACAGGATGCCAAGCAAACCAACGATGCCAGCGGAAAATCCCTGTCTCACCAGGACCGACAATCATAGGAAGGCACTCCAGACGCTTCATCGTGCCACGACCACGAATTCTAGTCCCCTTAGAGGCTATGATCAATTCGCCAATCGCTATTCTGGCGGAATGAGTCACTTTCCGAGCAGGCCGCAGAGCCATCCGCAGAATTTCTGCTTGAACTCGGGACAGTCATCGCCCGGATTCAGCACCGAACATAAGCCCGGCGCCAGTTCCAGCCGCTGGATATCGTTCTCTCGCTGACACAGTTGCATCAGCCTCTTTCGGCACCACAGTTCATCCCGCAAAGCAAACGAGTGACGGCACTTTGTGCATTGTTCCATAGATTTCAAGGCTATCCTCTCTCGTGTAAAGCATAGCGGAGGTCGGGTCTTCTGTCAATGGTCTCTTCCCTCGCTATCCTTGCTTGGTCCATGGGGTGATGAGAGATTGTCGAAGGTCAACCCGTGTGAGACTTCGCGCCATCCCCGGACGCGAGGCCTAGGCCTTTTCCACGCGTTTCCGCACAGTGAGCCGGCACGGACCCTTTTTGCAGTCTATGATGTGCATGCCGGCCTCGAATCCGTATGCGGCCAGCAGGGGCGGGTACAGCCAACGGCAGTGTTCGCAGTAGTCGGTGTAGGGCGCGCCGCGCCCTTCTTGACGAGGGGGGACGCTTCCCCCGTATCGGTCGAAGTGAGGACATGTCCAGCGTTTCCGTGAAACAGTTCCGCGGAGCGCAGGTTTCAGACAAGACGCGCTACCGCGTGGACACGTTGACAAAATATGTATTCCATGCCATAATGTTCCCATGAGTTGGGTTGTCGAGATCGGCAACGAGTTTGAGCCGGAGTTTGACCGCCTGCACGAGGATGTGCAGACGGAGATTCTTGCCTTGGCCCTTCTCTTGGAGCGATTCGGACCGCAATTGAAGAGGCCCCGCGTTGACACACTGAATGGCTCGCGCCATGCGAACATGAAAGAGCTCCGTTTCAGCGCCGCCGACGGCGAATGGCGGGTGGCCTTTGCGTTCGACATCAAGCGCAAGGCGATCCTGCTCGTGGCGGGTGACAAGTCCGGCGCAAACGAGAAACGCTTCTACCGTGAGTTGATCCGCAAAGCCGATGACCGTTTTGACGCGCATCTTGCGCGGCTGGAACAGCAGCGGCAAAGGAAGTGAGTTATGCCCGCGAACATCCATGACAAAATCAAGAGCCTTGGTTCCGCCCGGCGCAAGAAGGTGGAGGCCCGGGCCGCGCAACTGATTGCCGAGGAAATGACGCTGCGCGAACTGCGCCGCGCCCGAAAACTGACCCAAACACGCGTGGCCAAAACGCTTGGAATAACGCAGGACAGCGTTTCACGACTCGAAAAGCGCAGCGATCTGCTCCTCTCCACGCTCCAGAAAACGATTGAGGCCATGGGCGGAAGCCTGTCGCTTGTTGCACGGTTCCCCGACCGTGAGCCCGTGATCCTTTCCGGAATTATCGCGGACAGGGAAGAAGCGTCCACCGCATCCCAGGGAAAACGTCCCGCAGTCCGGAAGGATTGACTCAGATATTGGGGCTGCATCCCTCTCGTTCCCCGTTAGCGAAGTGCAACTTCGAAGACAATTGCGTTCCCAAAGGCAGAGATTGCCACGCTGCGCTCGCAATGGCGTGGTGAGATATTCGGTCAGGGCGTTTCCCCGCCTTTCCGCACAGTAAGCCGGCATTGGCCTTTCTTGCAGTCTATGATGTGCATGTCGGCCTCGAATCCGTATGCGGCCAGCAGGGGCGGATAGAGCCAGCGGCAGTGTTCGCAGTAGTCGGAGTAGGGCGCGCCGCGCCCTTCCTGAAAGATGAGTTTCGCGGAGGGGCACTCATGCATGTCAATGACGAACAGGTCATCGTAGAGCGTCATGGTGTGGCGGCCGCCCTCTTCGCCGAGCGTGTGCGACCAGTATTCGTGCATGCCCTTCAGGCCTTTCGCCTCCACCAATTCGCGGAGGTTGCCCAGGAAGTTGTCCGAGATTCCCTTCCAGAACTCGATGACCTTTTCCTTGCCGCCTTTCTCTTCGAGGAACTGGAATAACGCGGCGTAGACCCAGATGAATTCGGTACACGAGATCATCGCGCCAACTCCTTCCAGAACCGCTGCACGCAGGAACCCGCCTGCTGGTCGTATTCGACGCTGGACGCATACCCCGCGGCGGCGCAGACCGCCTCGTTGACAATCCGCGTGTGTTCGCAATAGTGTCCGGCGACGGCATACCCGTGCTCGCGCATGTGGGCAATCGCCGGGCAGCGCGTGACGGTTAGTACCAGCGTGTCGCCGTCCAGGACCATCTCATAGCCGCCCTGCTCAAGGTTGAAAACGGTCTTCCAGTGGTCCCGCAGGGCGTCGAGGCCGCGGGCCCGCAAATCGTCGCACAACGGCTTGTACACGGTGTCCGCCAAGCCGGCGAGAAAGTCGCCCATCCCCTCGCGGCCGTAGTTGTCCTCGACGAACTGCAATCCGTAACTCAGCGCGCCGTGAAAATCCTTGTGAACGTTCGGCATGACCTGTTCCTTCACACGCAGAAGCGGGCCGTTCTTTTTTTGAGTGCGTGCGGCCATGCCGCCGCTTTTGCCTTTGCGGAAGCCATGCTTCCGCCGCCATGGCATGGCCATGGCGAAGAAAAGCGGCGGCATGGCCGCACGCACTCAAAAATAACCGCAGAGCGCCGGTCTTGAGTTGACAGAGACCTGTCTGCGGACACATTCATTGCCGCACCGATTCGCCAAAGCGTAACCACGTTGCAACCGGCACCCCGTTGTGCTTCAATAGGGCCGAACGCGATCTTGACAGGGAACCGCCCATGAATGCAATGAAAGCCGGTTTTGCCTCCGCCTGCATCACGCCCATGCCGGGCAGGGATATTCCGGGCCTTTTTGAACGGCGCCTGGCAGCGGGCACGCATGACGACCTCTATGTCCGCGCCGCCGTTGTTGACGGTGGACAGCCGGTGGCGCTGGTTCAGGTGGATGCGATTGTCGTGCCGGAATTGGTGGTTGCCAGGGCGCGCAGGGAAGCGGAGCGGCTCTGCGGCATCCCGGCGGCCCATTGCTTCATCGCGGCAACGCACACGCACTCCGGCGGCCCGCTGTTCGGCGGTTTCCTGTCCGAACCGGACGGAGACTACATGGAATTCGTGGCCGGGCAAATCGCCGCCGCGATTTCCGAGGCGTTCCGCACCCGGCGTCCGGCGCTCCCGGGTTGGCGCGATGCCGCGGCGCCGGGCGTGGCGTTCAACCGCCGCTTTCTCATGAAGAACGGTCTCCAGCGCACGCATCCGGGCAAGATGAATCCCGACATCGTCGCGCCGGCGGGACCCGAAGACCCGACGGTCACGGTGCTCTCCTTTTGCGATCCCCGAACGTTCGCGCCGCTGGGCTGCATCGTCAATTTCGCGTGCCACGCCACGCACATGAACGGTCTGCTCTATTCGGCGGACTACGTCAGGTGGGTGGTGGACACGCTGCGCGCCGCATACGGCCCCGGATTCGGCGTGGTGTTTCTCAACGGCGCCTGCGGGGACGTGACCCAGGCGGACAACCGGAGCCCGCGCCCGTTCGAATTCGGCCCCTACTGGGCCGAACGCACCGGACGCAGCGTTGGCGGAGCGGCCATCCAGGCGGTCGCGCGCACGGACTACAACCTCAACACCGCGCTTGCGTGCGAATCGGTGAAGGTCCGCGCAGGCATCCGCGCCGTCTCCGCGGACGCATTGCGCGAGGCACGGCAGCTGCTCCGCAAACATGAACTTTGCGCGGAGAACGTCGAAACGATCTACGCAAACGAATTGATCAAGGTCCATGCGCTGCGCGAGCAGTGCGTGCACCGCAAACTGGAGGTCATGGGCGTCCGGGTCGGCGACGGGATGTTCTGGGGCGTCCCCGCGGAGTTTTTCCAGGCTTTTGCGCTGGATGTGGCCGCGGCGTCGCCGTTCGGCCACACCTGCTGCGTGGAACTGGCCAACGGATACAACGGCTACGTCTGCGCCGAATCCGCATTTGCCGGCGGCGGTTACGAGGTTAGGACGGCGCGGAGCAGTTATCTCGAGGAGAAGGCCGGCGCGAAGATCGTACGCGCGGCCAAGGCGCTCTGCCTGCGAATGCATGACAATGCCCGCCGTGAACTCGCCTCGCTGCGGCGCACATGGCCCGAATACAAGGACGACTCAGCCCTCGACGGAATCAACCAGATAGGCAGGAAGACGCGAAAACGGTAGAGGACCGGATTAGCCCTCTTCAGCGGAAGGTCGCGCAAACGCTGGAGGACCAGATTAGCCCGCTTCAGTGGGCTCCCCTTTGCCCCCGGCTTCAGCCGGGGGGTGGGTGGACAATGCCAACCTTTACAGCAGCATGCTTCAGCATGCTTGTCGAAGGCTTTAGCCCTTGGGCTTGTCTGGGAGAGTAGCGGGAATCCAAGAGGTCCTGAAGGAAAGAAAGCGCGCTGAAGCGTGCTTGTTCCCGAGGCCGGAAGCCGCACCTTCCCCCCCAGTTGAAACTGGGGGCAAAGAGGAGCCGACTTAAGCCGGCTAACAGGGCCAATGACCTAGTGTGTTGATTCACAATGGACGCCACTAAGACAAATAAAGAAGACCAAGCGAAAAACGGGGACAGACATGTCTTTCGGCCGTTTGAAAGGCGTGTCTGTGCCTGCTTTTCGTGGCATTCTCGCGTCAAAATGAGATGCCATCAGGATGACTCACTACACCAGTGGCGACCTGGGCGAACGGGCAATCCTTATTCCTGTCTGCGCGCCCGATTCCCTTTCGTCTACGAATCACCGCCGCAGGCGGTCTGAGGCCTGCAGTGACGCGGCGAAATATGCGCGTCAGAGGTTCATCTTCCTTCGCCGGGTTTCTTCCGGCTCAGTTCGATTCGCAGAATCGCTTCCGCCGCGCCCGCACGGGCATCCAGATCGGCATCATCGAGCAGCTTCGTCAGAAATGGGAGGTCCGCCGGATCAGGTGCGCGTCCCAACGCCGCGCACACTTCGCGTTGGTCCGCACTCTTGCCCGTTGCGGCGCATTCCAGCAACCGCGCACGGACGCCGGGCCGTTCCGCGGGGGTCGCATGGAGATACCAGGGGCTGACCATGTTCGCGCGCTGGGGCGAACCCTCGGGTTCCTTCTCCGCCGCAGCCTTCAGTTTCTCATAGGTTGCCGGCCGTATCTTCTTGAAGAACCGCAGGGCATAGGCCGCACAGCCGCGCGCGTCGGTATTGGGCGATTCCAACAGCTCCGCAAGGAAGGCTTCGTCCTTCTCGTCGCCCGAATTGGCCAGCACCCACCGGGCCATCGCCTGGCTCGCCCCGGCCTCCCCCTTCGTCATTTCCATGACCTCGGCTACATGGCTGGTGACACCCAGTTTTCCCGATGTCTCGGCGGCATGCGTGCGATCGGGCGCGTTCGTGTCGAGCAGCACGGCCAAAATCTTGTTCTCGTATTCCTGCCGACCCTTGGGATTCGGCGCGGTCTGCGCCAGCACGCGCCAAACCCCTATGCGGTAACGCGGCACGTCCGACGGTTCCTTGAGAAACACGTCACGGACATTGCCGGCGTTGCCCGTCCAGATCAGGGATTCCGCCGCGTGGACTTTGACGAACTCCTTCCCGTCGGCCAGCGCCTCGTGCAATATGGACAAACACCGCGCGTGCAGTTCCGGCGAAACCGCCCCGTCCGGAACCACGGCACAACAAAACGCCAAGATCATTGCCGTAACCATTTCGTGCACATTTCCTTTCAGGTCGTCCAACACCGGGGCGTTAGAATTGTATCGTCAACAACGGGATCGAGCAATTCATCCATCGCGGCAAGTGTGTCCTGAGGCAGAGATCGGAAGAGCGTCGTGTAGGGAAAGAGTGTAGATCTCGGTGGTCG
>CALDSM010000620.1 GCA_937923585.1 uncultured bacterium | reverse complement strand
TGTTGCGGCGTGCCGGAGAACGGATTCGGCCGAAAGCCAACGCCGTTGGAAAGGGGCATTCCGGGGCCCCAATCCTGCCCCCGCCTGAAGCGGTGCCGGAGGAGGTTTCCAAAGACTCGGCGAACGGCCTGGAAGATCTCGGCGGAAGCGCCGCGGAGGAGCGACTGGTGTCCGGGGCGGATGTGGTGGCCGGTGCGGAAGGGGAAGGGATTGGCGTGCCCTTGGACGATCTGGAGCCGCTGCGCCAGATTCTGGCATACCAGTATCTGACGGAACGCGAGGTCCAGGACTCCGCATCCGGCAAGGCCGCGGGCCGCGCGGACACGGACACCCGCGAATCCTACCGACGGGTGATCGAGCGCGCCAAGACCCGTGTTGAACAGCGGCTGCGCGAACTGCTCTATGACACCGGCCGGCAGCTTTCCGAGGCGCTGGGTGAGATAGCGCAGACAACACTCAAGTTCCGCGTCGGTGAACTCGGTCCGGACGCCTACTTCGAAGTCACGGCAAGGCTGCGGCGGCGCAGGGAATGGCTCGAACGGCAGCGTGTGAACCTGAAAGCCTGGCTGCGCACGCGTGACGTGCATCGGCTCGGGGGGCCGGAGGGCCTGACGCTGGAGGACATGAACCTCAACAAAATCGAGGTGCGCCTGCCGGCCGAGGACAAGGACGACCGGCCGCTGCTGAAGCGGTATGTCGGAGAGCTGCGCGAAGCGTTTGACGCGCTCATGGTGGCCGGGCGCAGGCGCTCAGAGTGGCGACGGATGGTCCGCGAGGGCGAACTGCCGACGCAGGCGCTGCGCGACGGCCCGCTTCGCGCCGGGGCGGACGCCGAGCGCGCCAAGGCGCGCATCGCCCATGCCCGCAACCGGCTGCGCCAGGTCGTCAAGGACTGCGACACCGACATCAGCGCGCTGCAGGCCTACCAGCAGCTTCTGGCGAAGAACATGCTGCCCCGCCGCCGCGGCGAACTGTCGCAGGAACAGCTTCTGGCCGAGGCGGGCGTCATCTCCCGCGCCCTGGCCGACCTGCGCCTGTGGCGAAACTGGGCCTCCAGCGCCGCCCACGCCGAAGACCCCGGCGACCTGCCACTGAGCCCGCCTACGATTTTCCGCCGGCTTGCAGAACCCAACGAACTGCGCCGTTTCGCCCGGGAGTCACTGCCCGCCTACGCCGCCGCGCTGTGCCTGATGGTTCTGGCACTGTTGTCCGTCCACGCGCTCAAGGCCGGCTTTCTGGCCGGCATGGTGCTTATGGTGGTCATACCGGCGTTCAGCAGCCGCACACGGCGGGGCGCCTGCTACGCCGCCCTTTGGATTGTCGAATCGTTGTTCATGGGGCTGGCCTGGCGCGCGGCCCCGCAGCAGGTTCCCGCCGACGTCCTCCATTTGGCCGCAATGACCGCGGCTTCCCTGGGGGCGTGGGCCGCCGTGGGATTTGCCGCCGCGATGGTCCTGCGCAGGCTCGCCGGGGGGCTTGGCTGGGAGGTGCCCACCGCGGGCGCGGCGGCGGGTGCGCTGTTCGTGCTGACCGTCCTGTTCCCACAGGGCGGCTCCCCGGCCGGTCCGTCCCCCTCCATGGTGCGGGAGGCTTCTGTCACCCGGAACGGCCGAGACATTCCTGCCGCGCCTGTACAACCAAGGCAGGACGCCGCCACTGTTCCAAAGCCGTTCTCTCCGAAAACGCCTTCCGCGGTTTCACCGCCCGCTGCCGAGCCGGCCAAGACGGTGATGGCTTTGGTTACCCCCGTATCCCCCCTTCCTTCCCCCACCGTGTCCCCGCCCAGTGCCGCTGCCGCTGGGCCGCAGAACACGCCGCCGGAAAGAGTTGTCGCCCAGGGATTACCGGCACAGCAAGTCCCCGAGGGCGAAGAGGCCGCCCGATCTTCCGCTGCCTCAGCCGTTGCCCCAAGGCCGGTCGGACCCGCTGTGGAACTGCGGGGCGTGATGCAAAAGGAGGGTGACCTTCCGCGATTCCGCATCGTGCTCACCGGCACGGGAGCGCGGGACCGCACCATGGACATTGTGCTCGGCGAGACGGTGTACGGACCCTGGAAGGCACTCGAGTACAGCGTGGCGACCAAGAAGCTGACCCTGTCCAACGGCAAACGGCTGGTGGTGCTGGACACGGGCGAGACGGTTGACCTGCCCGAGTAATCCCCCTTTCTCCCCCCCAACGGAAACCGGTTTGCTTCGGTGTGTGTCCAATTACGGTGTGGCGGCTTTGGTCTCCGCCGCATTGGCGTCCAAACCGGGACCGGGAAGAGGATTTACGCAATGTACTATCAGCACGAGGCGCAACTTGCCAATATTGTCACGTCCTACTGCACCTGTCTGGGGGGAATCATGCCGCTGCTGTTCATGGCCATGACCCGGCCGCAGCCGCGCCGTTGGGCCTTTGTCTATGCATGCATTCTGCTCACGGGGATACCGACCGTCTGGCTGCACTCGGTGGAGGGCAACCGTGTTGCCGGGTTCTGCGATGTGGGAACCAACATTTTTCTGGCGTGGGCGCTCATTGTGGCGGTAAGCGGCGACTTCCTGAAGCCCGAGTCGCGCCGCAAATTGCTTGCCATTGTGACTCCCGTCAATGTGCTGGTGCTGGTTTGGCTGTTCCTGGAGATTTCCGTCGTGCCGAAGCGCCCCCTGATCCGGTTTGGGGAATTCGGCTATTTCAACGTGGGGGAGGTGGCGCTCATCGCCAACGCATGGATTGTCACGATCGTCTTCCTGCGCAACGTTTCAAAAGTGCCCCGGCGGGCGCGCCCCCTGCTGTATGTGACCGTTGCCGCTTTCTTCTTCGGCATGGTGCTGGCCACCGCCTCCAACAAGGAGGTCACATGGCACATCCTTCCGTGGCATGCCACATGGCATATTGTCGGCATGTTCGGCTTCATCACCATGTGGCTGTTCAACGACGTGCGTTTCAATCTGTCCGCGCATCCCGAAATGCCGGCGGAGGGACTGGAACCCCGATGGGTAGAAGCGGCCGGACAGCATTGACCCGCAACGCCCGCCAACCGTTCTGGAAATAGACGGCGGCGACCGGATTGTTTCCCACATCAC
Organism: uncultured bacterium; assembly: GCA_937923585.1. Lineage (GTDB taxonomy): Bacteria > Hydrogenedentota > Hydrogenedentia > Hydrogenedentales > CAITNO01 > CAITNO01. The sequence goes on along the minus strand of CALDSM010000620.1, from coordinate 931 downwards.
TGCTGCATTCTCAACAGCGGCTTGGCCCGACAGGTCGGCCATGGCAGGGAAGGTGTTAAAAATGAGAAACGATCTTGTCAAACTCGCGTTCCTGGTCATTCTGGCCTTGACGGTAACTTCCGCCACGTTTTGGCTTGACGCCGGCGGCAATCCGGCTTTCGCGGAGTCATCGGTGGGTCAGGCGATGCCGGCGTTTACCCTGCCTGACCTGGACGGCAAGGAGCACTCCCTGGCGCAGTACAAGGACAAGGTCGTGGTGATCGAGTTTTGCAGCTTTGCCTGCCCCTACTCGCGCGGCACCGACCCGGATCTCATTGCTCTTGCCCAGACCTATGCGCCGAAGGGTGTCGTGTTGCTCGGCATTGACTCCCACTCGACCAACGCGGTCGCGGACATCAAGAAGTACGCCGCGGAGAAGGGCAAGACCTATCCGATTCTGAAAGACGAGGGCAACAGGTACGCCGACGCCGTGGGCGCAAAGACCACACCCGAGGTGTATGTCATCGGCAGGGACGGAAAGCTGGCCTATCACGGCGCCTTTGACGACCGCGCCCAGCCGGACAAAAAGGGCAGAACGCAGTACGTGGAGAACGCCGTGAAGGCGGCACTGGACGGCAAGGCCGCAGAGCCGAAAGAAGTGAAGTCGTGGGGATGCAGCATCAAGCGTGTGGCGAAATGAACCGCGCTGCTTCGGGCCGACGCACAGGTTTAACTATGTGCCGGGAATGCCTCATGGCGGCGGCGATTCTGGCCGTTGCCTTTTCGGGTTGCGAAAAGGCGCCCGCAGGCAGCGACAAGGCGGCCCCGGCTTTGGGAACGGTGTCCACCATGGACGCGGTCAAAATGGGTGACGGTATCAAGGCGGCAATGGGCACGGTGGTGGTGATGAATCTGTGGGCGACCTGGTGCCCGCCGTGCGTGGCCGAGATGC
>CALDSM010000619.1 GCA_937923585.1 uncultured bacterium | reverse complement strand
GGCGGGACGCCGGCGCTCCCAGTGTCCCACGCCCCCGCCGTGAGCGGGGCAACGCCTTACAGGGAGGATCTGACACTTTCAACCCAAGCCCGCCGTCTGCCGCCACTTATAGTCTGTAGACTAATAGTTTTTTTAGTGCCATTATCTTTGTCATGAAGTGTCGGTGTTGTTGAAGGTTGGCATGGAACTACGAGCAATAAGAAAGGAGGTGTTCAATGAGTCAAATTTGCCGTGAATGCCAGAAAGGCTCCGTTTCAGATGTGAGCGAGATGGAATTACTACCGCTCCGGTTTAGGCTCTTTCACGGGAGGAAGAACCCCTCAGAAGACCTGGACGATTGGGGCTCAGACGGACCCATATTTCCCGTTTCCTTCGTTCATACCACGTATGGACATCATATTCGGCTTGGGGGTCCACAGCCGGGTGATGCGCATCTGGAACTTTACGTAAGTGACGATGACCTGGTCTTCTACGACGGGGTCTGGTACGGGGACTGGACCGTATACCCGGCGGGGTGTGAGGCAGACTCGCCCATTGCCGTATGTGACCAGTCTAAAGCCGAATGGAAGGGTGAAGCCCTTTCATCCCGCGAAACTAATCTCGCGATGAATCGTCATGTAATCCGAGTTCGGGGCGAAGCGCGCTGGCATTGTGATGGTCTTTCCCTCGTACAGGGCGAAACTGTTCATCATAGCAGCCGATGTGAAATGTTCCTTGATCTTCGCCGATAGCACCAGCCGGTTCTTTTCATCGAAGGTGATGAGTCCCTTGTCGAATGCGGCGTCATGCAACCGTGAAAGGCACAGTCCGTTTCTTGGGTCCGCACGATGTTTGGGGTGGGTGCTCCATGGAAGGATGTGGCTTGCGACCAGCAACTGGGGAATCGAAATGCCGGTAATGCAGCAGCGCCCATCGTATGCTGACAGCACCACCTTTCTAAAGAAAGACTGGGCGAGGCGCACCTTGGCTACCTGCGATTTCTCCGTGGGACTGGATTCATCCCACTCATGCCCGTGCCCGTCCGTCTGGGTTTCCTGACGCGTGATACTGTCCCCAGCGTTGTTCATCTTGAGAAGACGCTCGTTCCAGAGCGCCTCGCTTTCAGCGCTTGCTTGTTCCCAGCCGTTTTGGAACTCTGTCCAAATTGCGCGATCCAGGCTGCTGGCACCACGAAGTCCGTGCACACCCCGCAGATTCTCGTCAGGGTCCAGTGAGGTGATGTTGTTCAGCTTCATGGCCACACTGCCCGGCGTTCTTCCGAGCATTGCCGCCAGTTCAACGACCTCCGGAGCGTGCGAATGCTGCCTGCCGAATGGAATTCGGAAGTAGAGGTTCATGACCAGAAGAATCTCGTCGCGCAACCACTTGCTGCCTGACTTCATGGCTGTTCCCGCTCCTGTGCTGTTCGCTCCAGGATATACCTGTCGGGCATACTTGTCCAATCGGTAAGGATAGCGAGAGAAGTAGATGACCGACGTATTCTCCATAGCCAAGCGCTCCGAGGTGATGTCTCGAATCCGCTCGAAGGGCAATGAGCGGACGGAGCTGCGCCTGATGGCCATCATGAAAGAGGCGGGCATCACGGGGTGGCGTCGGAACCAGCCCGTGTTTGGCAAGCCCGATTTCGTGTTTCGTGCCGAAAGTGTGGCGGTGTTTGTGGACGGGTGCTTCTGGCACGGTTGTCCGAAGTGTTACCGGCGGCCCTCGTCAAACCGGAAGTTTTGGGATGCGAAGTTTGCGCGGAACCGCGCGCGGGATGTGGAGGTGACGAAGGCGCTGCGCAGGGCGGGGTGGAAGGTGGTGCGCATCTGGGAGCACCAGTTGAAGCATCCGGGCCGGGTGGCGTGGCGGCTGAAGGTGGCGTTGGGGCGAGGGTAATGGACAATTGACAGTTGACAATTGACAATGAGGGGAGTTTGTTGGGTATGGGTTGGAGCCGCGACAACGGTGCGCACCGTTCGGGCTTGACCGGCATTGCGCATCAAAGTCCCCCTTTGAAGGGGGATTTAGGGGGATGTGGGCTTCTGCTCGTACGCCCGAACAAATACAACATCCCCCTCACTCCCCCTTCAAAGGGGGGCCTAAGACAGGCCGTGCCTTGGGTGATGTTGGCGCGGGAAGACGGTGCGTTGCATGGCGCTTCGCGCCACTTCACACACCCTACTTTTCCTGTTTCTTCGCCCTCAGCCGCGCCTCGACCGCAGGGGCGAGGAAGAGGTCGAGCCTGCCGTTCCAGGCGGCGATTTCTTTCACCTGGCGCGAGCTGAGGAAGAGGTAGGGCTCGCTGGGCATGAGGCAGACGGTGTCCACCTCGGGATTGAGCTTCTGGTTGTTGATGGCCATGGACAGCTCGTACTCGAAGTCGGACAGGACGCGCAGTCCGCGAATGAGCGCCACCGCGCCGATGTCGCGGGCATAGTCCACGGTGAGCCCCTCAAACGAGGTGACGGTCACGTTTTTCAGGTGTCCGCCGATTTCGCGGAGCATCTCAACGCGCTCCTCGACCGAGAACATGGAGTTCTTGGCGTCGTTTCGGGCGACGGCGACGACGACCTCGTCGAACATCTTGGCGGCGCGCTCCATGAGGTCGAGGTGCCCGAGCGTGGGCGGGTCGAAGCTGCCGGGATACAAGGCCTTGCGTTCTCTATGCATCGCTCCATCTCCCTTCAACGGCGGCCGCCTGGGCGGCCTCCGCCACGCGCCGCACGGGCACGCCGCTTTCCGCCGCGCGGGCGCGGCAGTCCTCGAACTCCGGATGATAGATGGTGGGAACCCCGTCCATAAGCCCTATTTTGATCCGCACCGCGCCGTAGGGCGTGGACACGCTGCGCCATGCGCGTTCCAGCACCGCCCGGCGCTCCTCGCGGTAACGCAGACCGAGCGTGGTGGTGTGTTCAAACAGCGTCCGCGCCATCACCGGCAGCGCCGACCCGTCGCACAGCACGGTGACGAGGTGGGCGGGCCGGCCCTTCTTCGCCGTGGCGGGCGTGATGAAGGCGTCGCGCGCGCCCGCGGCCAGCAGCGCGTCAAGCGCGGGCGCCAGCAGTTCGCCGCTCATGTCGTCCAGCAGCGCCTCGATGACCGTGACGGTTTCGGCTGTGCCCGCCATCGGTGCGGCCGTCTCACCGACGATGACGCGCAGCACGTTGGCGCGGTCGGGCAGATCCCGTCCGCCCGCGCCGTGGCCTATGGCGGTGGCGATCAGGACGGGCATGGGGCCGAAGGCTTCGGCCCAGGACACGGCCAGCGCCGCGCCCGTGGGTGTGGCCAGTTCGGCGTCGAGATTGTCGCCGACGACGGGGCAGCCCTGCAGCAGCATAGCCGTGGCCGGTGCGGGCACGGGCATGATGCCGTGGTCGCAGTGAATGGTGCCGCCACCGAGATGCACCGGCGACACGAAGACCTTCTCCACGCCCAGCAGATGCAATGCCAGGTTCGCGCCGATGATGTCGGCAATGGAGTCAATGGCGCCGACCTCGTGGAAATGCACCTTCTCCACGGCAATGCCGTGTACGGCGGCTTCGGCCTCCGCGAGCCTGCGGAAAGTCTTGAGCGCGCCCGCGCGGGCCGCCTCGGGCAGCGCGGCCTTCGCGATGATGTCCTCGACATGATGGAGGTGGCGGTGGTGCTGGTGCGTATGCGCGTCAACGATCACGCGGAACTGCGTTGCGGCAATGCCGCGCTTCACGATCTTCTCCGCCTCGACGTGAAAGCCCGGCACGCCGAGCGACATCAGCCCGTCGCGCACCGCGGCAAAATCGGCTCCGGCGTCAATCAGCGCGCCGACGGTCATGTCGCCGCTGATGCCGCTGAAACAGTCCAGATACAGCGCCTTCATGCCTGCGGCTCCCTGGGCGCGCCGTGCGCGATGCGGTTGATGGTGGCGGCGGCGACGGCCGCGCCGAATCCGTTGTCTATGTTGACCACGGTCAGGCCCGTGGCGCAGGAGTTGAGCATGCCGAGCAGCGCGGCGAGCCCCTGGAAGCTCGCGCCG
>CALDSM010000618.1 GCA_937923585.1 uncultured bacterium | reverse complement strand
AGAAGGCTTTCTTATTGCGCTGCTTCTCTAAGACTTCCATGTGGTGGTTAGAATCAGGTGTAACATAGCGGGGCTCTTTGTCTTGTCCCACCGGAAACGTTGTAACGCCCCTGCGTATACGCACACGATGTATGGGCGTACTGCTTCCGTTGTTGCGCAGCATGGGATGGTTGGCAGGGTTCCCGAACGCCTTCTTCGCGTTGCGCCCGCTTGCCTCAAAGTGTTCCCGGACGGCGTCGCGAACGGCAAGGTCGACGATTTGGTCTATATCCGCCTCGGAGAACATCTCTCCGAGCGGCTTTCGGACGACGTGGTAATTCTTCCCGTTCTCGTCTGTGCGGGGCCTGCTGTAGAAGGTCTCCTCATGGAGCCGTCCAGAGACACGGTGGTCCACGCGGTGTGAGACAAGAATGGCCTCCACGCTGGCGCGCGTGTCTTCCAGGAAGGAATCCCAAGGCTGTTCGACCAACTTGCCAAAGCCGCGGGTTCGGCCTTTCATACGGTGCTGCTTCTGGGCAGCGTCACTCAACTGTTTGACAGCAGACCGTGTGGTCAGGGCGATAACCAGTGCATCAACGGCATGGTGGCGGTGGTCGTCACGTGTCTTGACCTCACCGGCGCCAAGGATGCCATTAAGTCTCCAGGCACTGCGGAGATACGCGGTAATCTGACCTGTGTTGGTCTGGATACGACTTCTGTACTCAGCCCCATAAAGCCAGCCAAGATAGCGCGCGGCAAGTTTGGAAGCGTATCGCGTGTCGTTGAGTTTCGTGGACGACACGTCCTCAAAGTCCTTGACGTCACGGGTCTGAAACCGCTCCAGTTTCTGTTGCGCCGCATCACCGTTGAACCGCTGCACCCGCCCGACAATCTCTTCCCATTTGCCGCTGTGCTCGTAAGCTTCCCACGGGGTCTTGTTGCCCTTTATGGAACGGTTTTCCTCGTGGTAGCAAAGCGTCTTGTTCATAAAGGAGTCGTCGAGGGACCGGCTGAACGGAATAATGTGCTCCACGTCAAACTGCGGATGATCCCCGAATAGATTGTCGAACCCGATGCTTCTGCCCGTATAGGGGCAAATCCAGGCGCACTCGACGGCAAGCAAGTACTTCTCAACGTCTTCACGTTTGGGGTTTGGGATGCCTGTCCTCTTCTGTATCGTTTCGTATCCTGTGTCGCGCGTGTCCTGCCGCTTGCGGTTGTCCTTGGAAATGCGCATACGGTCCTCGCGGGACTTCTTCAACTCACGCGCGAGTTCGATATGGATTTCGTCGGGCTTCCCGTACTTGCGGAGAATGGCGTTGACGACCTTGCGCAGTTCGGTGAGACAGCGCATGACCACGGGGTTGCGCACTGCGATCCCCGAATCGGCCACGGGCATCAGTCGGTCGCAAGTGTGCTTCACCCAGGAAGACTGCCCGTAGACCTGGTCCTCGGCCGTCTTGAAGGCAACACCCTGTTCCATAAGCGGCAACAGTTTCTTGAGCGCTTCGCGCGACAGGGCGCAGAAGCCATCCTCCAATTTCACCTTCGCCAGCGCATCGGCCGCATCCGGCGTCAAGCCCCACACTTCCACGCCGCGCCGTTTGATGGTCTCCGTATTCTCTATACCCATGAGTTCGCCGATGATGGCGTTCTTCCGGTCCGCGGGGAGCACGTCCCATCGGTCGCCGAAAACATCGCGCAAGGGGGCGGCGGTGGTGTTGCCCTTCAGTTTCTTCTCGCCGCCACGTTCCAGATTGAACTCGACGCATTCGCTCTTCTTTATCCCAAGCAGTTTGCGGAGTCCCGGGAAGGTTATCTCGCGAACGGTGTCCATGTGGTCGGCCAGCAGTTTTTTTTCTTCCGGAGTCAATTCGCGGGAGGTGCCGTCCTCAAAACAAAGACGAAGGTCATTCACTTTCTGCAGTATCCGGAACCGCTGTGCGGGCAAGATGGCCTTGGGTGCGCGCTTCTTGCCGGGTTCCAGTTCGCATGGGCCGACGAGGCCGGCCTGGCTCTTGAGGGGCCGCTGGTTGAAGATCAGATCATGCAGATGCTTCTTTGCGTCGGCATTGCACAGGGCGGGATTATGCTGCGCCTGGGCGGACCAAATCTTCTCGAATTCTGCGTCGTACATGCTGCGCGCGGTCCAGCGTTTGCGGATGCGCTTCTCGATAACGGGGTCGAGGCGGTGAAAGAATTCGCCCAAGGTTCGGACGCCGCAGGCGTTCATGGCCTGCTCGAGTTCCGATATGCTCTGCTTGACCACCCCAAGTTCCTTTTCGTCCCTGTCGGACTTACGGTTGGACAGGAACCCGCGCCGCTGCGCCAGATGGTAGATAGCGCGGCCCAAGGCGAAGGGCTCAAGCGAATGGTCGAGCGCGCGGGCGCGCAGGAAATAGGGAAGTTCGCGCAGTCCGTTGGAGGTGTTGCCCGGTATGCCCTGGGCCATGAACGCCGCACGAAGCTCTTGATCGAGTTGGACAAGGAGTTCGTGCCGTGACTTGCCTGTCTTCACGTCACCCTCGGGCAGAAGCCCATGCTTCTGCAGGGCGCGCGCAAGACTCATCATGCGCCAGGACTGACGTTTGGTTTGTCGGCGGCGCTGCCGCGCGTCACGCCGTTGAACAGCGCGGGATTCGTCTCTGCCCTCCTCGATGTTACCGTCCGACCCCGCCTGGAAAATGCGCACACCCATTCCCGCAATGCCCGCAGGCTGGCCGTTCTTGAATCCGGCAATGGCCCAGCCAATGGAATTGGCGCCCAGATCTATCCCCAGAATAGTCTTGTCAAACTGCTCCGTCATCCCCTGAGATCGGAAGAGCACACGTC
>CALDSM010000617.1 GCA_937923585.1 uncultured bacterium | reverse complement strand
CGAGATCTGATCGTGACTGGAGTTCAGACGTGTGCTCTTCCGATCTCAATTGTTGTGGCCGTGATTGACACGGGCGCGGACTACACGCACCCCGACCTGGCACCCAACATGTGGGTGAACACGGCGGAAAAGAACGGCGCTTCGGGGGTTGACGACGACGGCAACGGCATTGCGGACGACATTTACGGCGCCCGCTGGACCAACGGCGACGGGACCGTAACCAGCGGCAACCCCATGGACGGCAACGGCCACGGCACGCACACCTCGGGAACCATCGGCGCTGTCGGGAACAACAGCGTCGGCGTGACCGGTGTGAATTGGTCCGTGCGCATCATGGCGTTGAAGTTCCTGAGTGACGGCGGCTCCGGTTCAACGGCCGATGCGATCGCCGCCATCGAGTATGCGATCAGCAAGGGCGCCAACCTGTCCAGCAATTCATGGGGCGGCGGCGCGTTTTCGCAGGCGCTGAAGGACGCCATTGACGCGGCCGGCGCGGCGAACCAGTTGTTCGTGGCGGCGGCGGGCAACGATGGCACGAACAATGACAGTTCGCCGCACTATCCATCGAGCTACACGTCGTCCAACATCATCGCGGTGGCCAGCAGCGACGCCGGTGACCTGCGCTCGTATTTCAGCTGCTATGGCCTGACCAGCGTGGATTTGGCCGCGCCGGGTTCGGACATCCTGAGCACCCTGCCGGGCGGCGGATACGGCACGAAGAGCGGGACTTCCATGGCCACGCCGCATGTCTCCGGTGTGGCTGCCCTGCTCCTTTCCCTAAGCCCCGGGGCGGCATGGCAGGACGTCAAGGCATTGATTTTGGACAGTGTAACGCCGCTGCCCGGTTGGACGGGCTACGTGGCGACCGGGGGACGGCTGAATGCGGCCGAGGCCCTCAAACGGGCAAATCCGCATTTCAAGCTGGAGAATCTCCCGGCGATTCCGGCGGTGGTCGCGCCGGGCGCCAATTTGACGTTTGACGTGGTTTACGCCCCCGTGTCGGTCGGCGAACATCAGAACACCGTGCGCATTGTGAGCAACGATGCGCTTAAGCCGACCGCGGACGTGGCGTTAAGCGGTTCGGCTGGGCTGGATCTGCTGGGTCTGGCGCCGGTGGGTGGAGCGTCCTTTGCCGGCTATAGCGGCGGTCCGTTCACCCCCGCCAACCAAGAATACACGCTGACGAATTCCGGCGCCGCGGCCGTGCCGTGGACGGTATCCGCACCGGCTTGGATAACCGCGTCCCCTGCCGCCGGCACACTGGCCGCGGGCGCCTCGGCCGTGGTCTCGGTCACGCCGAACGGAACCGCCAATGCGCTTTCGCCGGGGTCATGGCAGGGCACGGTTGCCTTCACGAATTCGACCAGCGGCGTTGCACAGTCGCGTGCGGTGGCTTTGACGGTGACGGAGCCATTGTCGGTGACGCCAAGTGACGGGCTCCAGTCTTCAGGCTACGCGGGCGGCCCCTTCACGCCGAACAGCAAGGCGTACACATTGGCGAACGCCGGCGCCGCCCCGCTCAATTGGACAGCCTCTGCTGCCGAGACGTGGCTCACAGTGTCTCCGGCAGGCGGCGCACTCAGCGGCGGAGCCTCCGTGGCGGTGACGGTGTCGCTGAACGCAGCGGCCAATGTCCTCACACCGGGCGTCAAGTCCGGCACGGTCACATTCACGGACAGTGGCGGCGGTGCCGCGTTCACCCGGAGTGTGTCGCTCACCGTCTCGGAGGCGTTGGGCGTGTCTCCGGCGGAGAATCTGAGCGCTTCCGGTTGTGCGGGCGGACCGTTCACCCCGCCGTCAAAAACCTATACGCTCAGCAACGCGGGCGTTGTGGCGGTCAATTGGTCGGCATCTTCGACGGAGAATTGGGTTGATTTGCTGCCCAATTCGGGGACCCTGGCGGCCGGCGCTTCCGTGTCGGTGGCCGTGTCATTTAATGCCACCGCAAACGCACTGACGGCGGGCTCCAATTCAAGCACCGTGACGTTCACGGATGCGGCAAGCGGCGTGGCGCAAACGCGCGGCGTGACGCTCCAGATTGTCTCTCCGGTGACGCCGGGAACCCCGAATCCCGTCTACGGCGCCGCCGGTGTGCCTATAGACGCCAAATTGAACTGGTCCGGCGCGGGTCCGGCAGGAGACTCACCCGAATCCGCTGTGTTTGCGCAGGCGCGGACGGATGCGGAGCGCGCGGCCATCGCCGCGCAGATCGCCGGCGATCCGGCGCAGCAGCAGGACGGGCCGCCCGCAGTGGGACCCTATCCCGCCCGCGCCTTTGAAGAGACGCCCAATGCCCAGGTCAACATACTGGCATTCATTGGGCATGCGGACACGGCCGCCGGCGGCGAGTACGAGAACACACTCAACGCCATCAGGACCCATTTCACCAATTTCAGCGTGACCACGACCACCACGGAGACGGCATCGGGCTTGGCGTCTCAACTGGTTGGCAAGCAGGTGTTCCTGATTCCGGAACAGGAATCATGGACGCTGTCGTCCATGACCGCCTTTGGAACAAACCTGAGGTCAACCTTGACCTCTTTTGTGACCAATGGCGGGTCGGTGATTGTTTGCGACTGCTCCCCCTTCGGCGGTTCGGCGGCGTTCTTGGCCAACGCAGGCTTGATGCAGGCCGTTTACCAGACGTACATGTTTGGCGATTCCAGCGCCCGAGTGTCGGCCGCGCATCCCGTAACGCAGGGAGTGGCTTCGACCTTCACCGCCATGAATGGAAATGTCTTCTACACAAGCGTCTCCGACGCGGAAGTGCTCGCAACCGACCAGGCGCAGTCCAGACCCATGGTGGCGGCAAAGGCGCTGGGGAACGGCTCCGTCGTGCTGATTGGCTGGGATTACTACAGTTACAACCCGGACATGGCGCGCATAGCCGCCAACGCCGTCCAGTGGCGGACGGGCGGCGCGACAACGTATGACGTTTACTTCGGCACGGCGAATCCGCCAACGGCCCTGCGCTGCTCCGACATTGCCGCGCTGACCTGCGATCCAGGCGTTCTTGCCAACGGCACCACGTACTATTGGCAGATTGTGGCAAAGAACCAGTACTGCAGCACACCGGGGCCAGTCTGGTCGTTCACCACGGAAGCATTGACGCTCTCTCCAGCAGACGGCCTGGCGTCGTCCGGCTACATGGGCGGCCCCTTCACGCCGCCCGCCAGGGAGTACACGCTGACGAATCTGGGCAGTGGTGATGTTCCATGGACCGCGTCCGCCACCCAGGCATGGCTCACGGTGTCTCCGGCAGGCGGAACCCTCGCCGCGGGCGCTTCGGCGGCGGTAACGGTGTCGCTGAATGCGGCGGCCAACGCCCTCACGCCGGGCGCCAAGTCCGGCACCGTGACATTCACCGACTCGCTCAGCGGCGCCGTACTCTCGCGCACCGCTTCGCTCACAGTATCCGAAGGATTTGGAGTCACTCCCGCGGATGGTCTCGTTTCGTCCGGCTACATGGGCGGCCCCTTCACGCCGGCCAGCAGGGAATATACACTGACGAATCTGGGCAGTGCCGACCTTCCGTGGACGGCCTCCGCCACCCAGCCATGGCTCACGGTGTCTCCGGCAGGCGGAACCCTGACCGCGGGCGCCACGGCGGCGGTCACGGTGTCACTGAATGCGGCGGCCAATGCCCTCATGCCGGGTGCCAAGTCCGGCACCGTGACATTCACCGACTCGCTCAGCGGCGCCTCGTTTGTCCGGGGCGTCTCCCTTACGGTCTCGGAGGCGTTGGGGGTGTCTCCCGCAGAGAATCTCGATGCTTCCGGTTGCGCGGGCGGACCGTTCACCCCGGCGTCAAAGACCTACACGCTCAGCAACGCGGGCGGTGTGCCGATCAATTGGTCGGCATCTTCGGCGGAGAATTGGGTTGATTTGCTGCCCAATTCGGGGACCCTGGCGGCCGGCGCCTCTGTGTCGGTGTCCGTGTCATTCAACGCCAATGCGAACGCGCTGCCGTCAGGCTCCAAATCAGACACCGTGACGTTCACGGATGCAGCAAGCGGCGTTGCCCAAACGCGTGGCGTCACGCTCCAGACCGTCATCCCGCCGGTTGCCCCGACGACACCAAGCCCTGCCGACGGTGCCACCGGGGTGCCGACAAGCACCGTGTTGGGCTGGGTTGGCGGAGCGGGCGGGACGGGTTCGCTTGCCACCACATTTGCAGGCGGAAACGGATCGAACGGCAACATGTTCGATTTGACCGCCAAGAGCGGCGATGTCACCATCACGGGGTGGGACGGCAACATTAACGCCTCGGGCGGTGCTGCGACGGTTAATGTGTATTATGTCACCGCCCACACCACCTATGTCGGCAAGGAAACCTCCTCGTCTCTCTGGACGCTGCTCGGTTCGGCGGCGCTGTCAACCACCAGCCCGTCGGGGACGCCGACGCACGTGCCCATCGGCGGACTGACGATTCGGGCGGGAGAAACGGTGGGAATCTACTGGACGTGCACAAGCGCGTCCGTTAGTTACACGAACGGCCCGCTGGGCGCGTATGAAGACGCAGCACTTCGTGTTGAGAACCGCGGAACGGGGAATACCTATCCTTTCGGCTCGACGTATTCTCCGAGGGTGTGGAACGGGGTCATTTACTACGAGGCCTCGACGTTCGACGTATACCTGGACACGGTGAACCCGCCGGCGACGATTCGCTGCGCGGACACCCATGGCAGCAGTTGCGCGCCCGGCACGCTCGACAATGGCAGGACATACTACTGGCGGGTTGTGTCAAAGAACCAGCACTGTGAAGCCCCGGGTCCCGTCTGGTCGTTCACCACGGAAGCGTTGACACTCACTCCCGCCGAGGGAATGGCCGCCTCCGGTTACACGGGCGGTCCGTTCACGCCCGACAGCCAGGTTTACACACTGACGAACGCCGGCACCAGCGCGCTCAATTGGACGGTTGCGAAGGGTGCGGCCTGGCTGGACGCGGCGCCGATGGGTGGCACGCTGAACTCCGGCGCTTCGGTCAATGTAACCGTGTCGCTCAATGCCGGCGCCAACGCGCTTGCGCCCGGCACGCATGGGGATACGCTTACCTTTACGGATTTGCTGACTGGAGCAACTCAGACGCGCGGCATCGGTCTGACGATAACGGCCCGCCCGCCGGTCATGCGGGTGGAGGTGCCGGCTCCGTTGGCGGTGACGCTGTCACCGGGCCAGCAGACGACGTTTGAACCTGGAATCAGGGTCTGCAACGACGGGACCGGGGCTGACCTGGACTACGAAATCTCCGTCAGGAATTTGACGGGCGGCGGTGTCAACACCGTCGAGGCTGTCGGCGGCCTGCCGGACCATGCGGGCGGCGCCGGAGGGAACTCCGAAACGCCCGTGGAGGGCGTTGCACCCGGGCTGCTGTCCCATGCCGCGCCCGAAAGCATAGGCAGGGTGGCCATCTTTGAAGACCAACTGCCGTGGGGCCTGTCCACCATTCAGCAAAGCCTGGCTGCCTATGGGATTTCCTATGCGATCTATGGGTCTTCTTCCATGGGGACCGTGAATCTGTCTTCGTTTGACAAGGTGGTTGTCGCCTCCGTCCAAACGTCCGCTTTCTACACCGCACTGCAGACGCACCGTGCCCGGTTTGAAAGCTACGTGGGCGGCGGCGGTCTTCTGGAACTGCACATGGCCTCCCAGTCCTCGTCGTCCGTGGGCGGCAAACTGTTGCCGGGCGGGTTTGTGGTCACGCAAGGCTACTACGACAGCGTGACAGTCATTGATTCGGCGCATCCCTTCCTGACAACACCGCATGCAGTCAGTGGGGCGGAGTTGAACGGCTGGAATTCCTCGACGCACG
>CALDSM010000616.1 GCA_937923585.1 uncultured bacterium | reverse complement strand
GACCAGGTTGAGGCGGCTCGTGTAGCCCTTCTCCACGTCCATCGTGGTGCCCAGCGGCGACATCATGAATACGGCCCGCATGATCGGCGAGTCAATCGGGAACGTAATCGGCCTTGCCGCCACGTACAGCGTCGGATTATCCTGCACGGGCGCGTCACCAATAATGCGCAGCGCCTCGTCGGCGAGCAGGTTGCCGATGCGCACGCACTCCTCGTAAACCTCAAGGTCGTGCCCGCCGCCGTTCGGATCGCGGTTGTCCGCCGTGACCATGCCGCCCTGGGCGCTGTTCATGAACACCGCCATGCCGCCGGCCTTCTCTTCGATGCGCGCATAGAGCGGCCCGCAAAGGTCCGGACCGAGCAGGCCCTTGTTGTTGCCGATGATTTCCGGATGAATCGCATAGTTGACCAGGGTCGCAATGGGCTGGCCCTTGCGGTCTCCGGCGGCGGCGACGGCCTGAATCACGCCGCAGCGCGGATCATAGAGCTGCGGCGCGTAGTAGTTGTACGCGATCTTGCCCTCGGCCTTGCCCACTGCGACGCGCACCGCCGCGGGCTCCAGCTTCGACACCGCCTCGTTCACCGCGTCGGCGATCTGGTCGCACGCCCATTCCAGGTACTTCGGGTCCGCACCGGTTGCGCCCGTCTCATCGGGGAAACCGTAGGCGTCGGGCGCACTGTGGGTGTGCGTGCAGCCGATGATGATGTTCTCCGGCGCGATGCCCTTGATCTTCGCGCGGCTCTTGTCGCCCAGCAGCATCGGCCAGCCCAGGTTGTCCACGCCGACGATGGCCGTGCGCACGCCCCCCTTTTCCAGCACCAGTGCCCGCGCCGTCAGGTCACCCGTCTTCGACGTCACCGGGTGCGGCTTGCCCATCCCGCCTGAAACCGGCAGCAGCGGTTCGGGTGTGATGACCCGCATCGCCGCGCCCGCCTTGAACGCCTCGTCGGCGGCCGCGGCCGGCAGTGAGGACAGCACGAGAGCCGTGAGCATCACGGCGGCCAGCATTCCGATCCTGTATGCATTCATGGTGTGAACTCCGTGGGGGTTGCAGTGTTTACGCGGCTTTTGACCCGCCAGCCGTCCGGGCGGTTTCCGGCAAGTGCGGCTATTATAAGCGTCCCGAAGCCCCTGCGCGAATCTGCCTTTCCCGCTTCACATTTCAACTTCAGTCCGACCGGCCCCGGCCCTGTGGCAGCCTGTGGTTTCCCCTTCCCCTATTTCCCATCCCTGTGGCCCAATCCAAACGCATTCCTGCTACAATCCCTGCATGCCCAAAGAACGCCAAACACAAACGGGGCCGCTTCCCGGCAGGGTTTACCTGGTCGGTGCCGGGCCGGGTGATCCCGAACTCATCACCCTGCGCGGCATGCGCGTGCTTGCTCAGGCGGATGCCGTGGTCCATGATTTCATGGTCCACCCCGCACTCCTGGAACAGGCCCGCGGGGACGCGCAAATCATCTGCGTCGGCAAACACGCCGGCCACCACACCCTCGAACAGGATTCCATCAACGCGCTGCTCATCTCCCTCGCACGCGGGGGTAAGACCGTCTGCCGCCTGAAAGGCGGCGACCCCTTCGTCTTCGGCCGGGGGGGCGAGGAGGCGCTGGCGCTGGCCGGTGCCGGGATTCCCTTTGAAATCGTCCCCGGCGTCAGTTCCGCCGTGGCCGTGCCCGCCGCTGCAGGCATTCCGGTTACCCATCGCGGATTGGCCCGCGCGTTTCACGTCATCACGGGCCATAACCCGCCCGCAGGAGGGCTTCCGCCGCTGCTGCCCGGACCGGACGAGGGCACACTGGTCTTCCTCATGGGCCTGAAACGGCTTGAAGCCATCACCACGCAACTCCGCGACCGGGGCTGGCCCGCGGAGACTCCCGCCGCGGTCATCTCGCACGGCACCCTGCCGGAACAGCAAACCGTGGTGGGCAACGTGTCCGACATCGTGGCCAGGGCCGTTGCGCGGGAAATGCCGTCGCCCGCCATTCTCGTGGTGGGCGCAGTGGTTTCCCTGCGGGCACAGCTGGCGGGCAATGATTGTCCATCCCCCATCATCACGTCTTCACCCGAAAAGCCGGAGGGTGCGTGAATCATGGGTTATCTGCCGCTATTTCTTGACGTGGAGAACGCCCTTTGCCTCGTGGTCGGCGGCGGCCGGACCGCACACCGCAAAGCTGACATGCTGCTCCAGGCGGGTGCGCGCGTGGTTGCGGTGAGCCCCCGGTTTATGGAGGCCTTTGCCGAACTCCAGGAGCATTTTCGATCGGCGCTGACACTGCGCGCGGAGGCCTACGCGCCGGGTGACCTGTCCGCCTATCGCCTGGTGTTCGCCGCCACCAACGACCCCGCGCTCAACGAGACCGTCGCCCGGGACGCGCAGCGCGCGAATCTGTGGGTAAACGTGGTGGATGAGCCCGCACTGTGCTCCGCCCTGTGCGGGGCCGTGCTGCAGCAGGGCCCCGTCCAAATCGCAGTAAGCACCGGCGGCGCCTGCCCCTCCCTCGCCGTGGCACTGCGCGACGAACTCGCAGCCCAATACTCCGACTGGACCGGCGCCTATGCATCGGTCCTCGGAAGCCTCCGTGCCTGGCTGCTGACCCGCTGTTCCGAGGCCGAGACCCGCAGGCGTGTCCTGTCCCGGTTATCCGCCGCAGAGGTCAGGGACCGGTTTCACGGCCTTGAAACCAAAGCACTCCTGCAGGCCCTGCAGACTGAAGCGGAGGCATTGTTGCGCGAATTCAACAGAACTGATCGGCCCTGCTGACCAACGCTGCGAACCTCTGCGCCCTCATCGCCTCTGTGTTCCATGCTTCTTCCCGGCACCGGCTCAAATGCCGCTGCCGCCGGTATGAATCCCGCACTCCTTGGCATCGTG
>CALDSM010000615.1 GCA_937923585.1 uncultured bacterium | reverse complement strand
ACGCCACGCCGGTCCACAAGGTCAGCGGACCCTTCGGTTGGCCGACCTACGTGGCCAAGCAGTCCTGCGGCCTCGTGCCGGTAAATGACGACGGCTCCGCCCGCTTCACCGCCCCCGCCGGCAAGGTGATCTACTTCGAGGCCCTCGACAAGGACTACAACGAGCTGCAGCGCATGCGCAGCGTCGTGCAGTTGGCGCCCGGCGAAAAGCGCGGCTGCATCGGCTGCCACGAAAGCCGCCTATCCACCCCCGCCAACGGCCGCCGGCCCGAGGCAAGACAACTGGTCAGCGCGCAACTGGCCGCATGGGAAGACGCGCCAATGTCCTTTGAGAGGGTCGTGCAGCCCGTGCTCGACGAGAACTGCGTGTTCTGCCACAACGAAACCCATCCCAAGGGCCTGGATTTCCGCGGTGTGCTCGACAAGGAAAAGGTGCCGATTTCTTACCGCACGCTTATAGAGAAGGGCCTGGTCCACTACGCCGACATGGGCTGGAACTCGGGCGGCACGGAAAAGATGCCGCCGCTCTCGCTGGGCACGCTCAAGAGCCGCCTCTGGGAGGTGCTCAACGCCGGCCATCAGCACGTGAAACTCACCGACGACGAGATGCTCCGCATCAAGACCTGGATTGACCTCAACTGCCCGCTCTGGCCCGACTACAAGAACCGCCTCGAACGACTGGCCCTTGACTTGACGCAGCAGTGATACGCCGGAGACTTGCCATGTCTGACCAGCCCGATATTTCCAGACTGCACCCGGCAAAGGTTGTTGTCTATTCGCTGCTTCCCGCCATCCTGCTTCTTGCGGCGTTGGAAGGCGGCGCGCGGCTGCTGGAGCGGGTGCGTCCGCCGCTGCCCGCCGACTACGGCATGGGCTTTGACGACGACAGCCGGGTGTTCATGCCGGCCGGGGTGCTGCGGCCCGTCATGACCACGCGGCCCCAGAAGGAAATCTCCTTTTGCAGCCAGAGTTTTCCAACGCCGAAACCGGCCGGCACCTACCGCATCTTCTTCCTTGGTGAATCAAATGTAAACTATCTTCAGTGGAACATCGAGAATCTCGCAGAACGCCTCAGTGCCGCCGACGCAGGGGGGCGCCGGTTTGAGATCATCAACATGGGCGGGCTGGCCTACGGTTCGCACCGGCTGCTCAAGGTGGCCCGGGAGATCATCGGCTACGAGCCGGACATGGTGCTGATCTATATCGGCCACAATGAGTTTGAAGAGCTGGAACAGCAGGAACTGGCGGCGCCGCAGCGCGCCGCGGTGCAGCGGCAGGTCTACCGCTTCGCTTCAATGCGGCTGCTGCGCGACATGGCGGCCAACGCACGCATTGCATGCATGCGCTTTCGAATGTTTTGGCAAAAACTGCCTCCGGAAGTGAACTACATGGCGACGTTCGGGCGTGATTTCAGTCCGGAGGAAATAGACCGGCGGATGGCAGGATACCGGAAGAACATGGGCGACATGCTGGCGCTGTGCCGCGACCGCCACGTGCCGGTGGTAATCGGCGTCATGGCCACCAACCTGTGGAAGCCCGACCTGCTGGACAAGTACAAAGAGTCGAAAGACGAAATTGCGCGGCGCTATGCCGCGGGCGACTACCAGGGGGGCATGGAACTTGCGCGCAAGATGCTGGCCGGAACCACGCATCACCAGGCTTCCGACAGGGAGAACGAAATCATCCGGGGCCTGGCGAAGGAATACGGGGCCGCGCTCGTGGACATCGAGGCGGCCATTGCAAAAGCCGAACCGCACGGCGTGCCGGGGGAAACCCTCTTTTCGGACCGGTGCCACGTTACCGGTGACGGCCGGGTGATTCTTGTGCGGGAGTATGAGCGGGAGATCCGCCGCATGGCGGGACTGCCCGAACTGACGCCGTAGCCCGGCGCAGACGGGGGATCACGCCAGCCGCAGCAGTTTTGCGCGGTTCTGTTCGGCCTCTGCGAAGCGTCTGGCGTAGTAGGCGTGGGTGTCGTACTGGGCGCGGCGCTCCCCCTGCCGGTCGTCCACATACTTGTTGCCCTGCTTGCGGTCCAGAACGCGCGCCTTGGTGTTGTCGCGGATCTGCAAATCCAGGATCTCGATCACCTCGCGCTTCAGTTCGGGGTCGTGGATGGGGAAAGCCGCCTCCACCCGCCAGTCGAGATTGCGCTCCATCAGGTCGGCCGAGCTCATGAATATGCGCGCCTCATCGCCGCTTCCGAAGACATAGATCCGCTGGTGCTCCAGAAAGCGGTCGAGAATCGAAATCGCGCGGATGTTCTTGTGGGGCAGCATGGCGTAGGTGGTGCGGATGATGAGGTCCACCCGCACGCCCGCGTCGGCGGCTTCGCGGATGCGGCGGATCACCTGGCTGTCGGTCAGGTGGTTGGCCTTGATGAGGATGCGGCCCGCCTCGCCCTTGGCTTTCTCCTCGGCGATACACTTGTAGATCACCTTGCGCGTGTTGAACGGGGACACCAGCAGGTGCTTGAACTTGGGCTGGGCAATCGCCCGGATCGTGGCGGCCTGCTGGAAGAAATCAAACACCTGCGCAACCTCGGCGGTCAGGCGCCGGTCGGCGGTGAGCAGCGTGCTGTCCACGTACAGGTTGCCCGTGGTCTCGTTGAAGTTGCCCGTGGACAGGCCCGCGAACATCTCGTCGCCGCGCCGGATGAGCAGCAGTTTGGAGTGTACCTTGAGCGGCGGCACGCCGTACACAACGGTGACGCCCACCTCGTTGAGCCGCTCCGAGATGCGGATGTTGTGCTGCTCGTCAAACCGCGCCTGCAATTCAACGGACACGAACACCCGCTTGCCGTTGCGCGCGGCGTTCACCAGCGCGTTGACCACCTGGGAGCGGCTGGCCACGCGGTACAGGGTCATGCAGATCTCGCGCACCTCCGGGTCAATCGCCGCCTCGCGCAGCAGCCGCACCACGTGGTCAAAGGACTGGTACGGGTAGGTGACCAGGATGTCGCGAAGGCGCAGGATGTCCATCATCCGGCCCCGGTGCGCGTCGAGCACCGGATGGTCGTTGGGCCACAGTTCCTCAAAGCACAGGTCGGGCCGCTTGGCGGGAAAGCGCATGAGGTCGCGCATGTTGTGGT
>CALDSM010000614.1 GCA_937923585.1 uncultured bacterium | reverse complement strand
ATCTGATCGTGACTGGAGTTCAGACGTGTGCTCTTCCGATCTAGGATGCGGATCGGTTGCGGGATCGGATCGCGCGGCAGGGGTGGCCGGGGTAAGCAATGTGCGGCTCCAGTCTGTGATTGAAGGCCCACGCGTTGGGACCCTCATAGACGGAACGCAACCCCATGGGGCGTCCGTCGTAGTCCATGTCCAGCACAAGATAGTCGCCGCAGGATTCAAACGGGCCGAGTTTGCCGGTCTGCGCCAGTCCGGGAAGAATGCCGTCGGGACACAGCAGCGTGTCGTGATCCCCGACTTCCTCCCGAATGGGCACCGGTTCCAGTTTCGCCTGCTGGTACCTGGACAGCAAATGCGACACGGAGACGGCTTGAACCTGCCACAGCCCCGCCAGAACCAATGCCAGTCCCGCGGCCAGCCCCGCCGGAAGCAACAGCGCCCCCGCCAGGCGTCGGCCCAGGCTCCGGCCCGACGCATCCGGCAGGAACGGTCGCTTTCGCCGCACAATCCGCCAAAGCAGGCGCCCGGCCCATGCCGCCATCGCCGCCGCGACCCAGTAGGGCACAAATGCAAGATGGAAGAAGTGGCGGAATTCAAACAGCAACCCGGGCAGGGCGGCAAAATAGAGCAACAGCAGACCCGCCCCGGCCGCCGCGCGCAGGTCGCAGAAAGCAAGCAGCGCCAGTCCGGCCACCGCATACCAGACACCCCATGCGGCAAAATGGTCGGCCAGAGGCCTGTGAAACGGCGCGACGCGCGCGATGGACGCCTGGCTCGGAAAGGGCGCCCTTTCCAATTCCGCAAGTGAAAGCGATGCGATTTTGGGCAGCATCAGCGCGGAGGCGATGCCGCGCGAGAATAGGTCCGCAGGGTACTCGCGGACTTCCTCGCGAAACCAGCGTTTGCCCATCCGGCCATACGGGGCCGTGAAATGCCCCGGCATCGGCTCGCGATCCCCCTGGCGGCGCGCAAAGGAGTTGATCACCGTGAAATCAAGAAGGTCGGGGTACTCATAATGCATGACGTATGAGGCGCGGCCGAAGTCCATCCGGCTTTCCGCGCTCTCGGAGGCGCCCTGCACCAGCGCCTGCGCCGAGGCGGCGCCGTTGTCCATAAGGGTTCCCATAATCGGCCGCCAGCCGGCCAGAACGAACGCCGCCAGCATGCAACCCGCAGCCGCAGCCCGCCACCGCAGCAAACGGGTGCCCGAGACCCTGCAGAACACCAGAATCAGCGCCAATGCGGCAGGCAGGCAGGTAAGCAAAT
Organism: uncultured bacterium; assembly: GCA_937923585.1. Taxonomy (GTDB): domain Bacteria; phylum Hydrogenedentota; class Hydrogenedentia; order Hydrogenedentales; family CAITNO01; genus CAITNO01. Next base: position 3,913 of record CALDSM010000614.1, on the reverse strand, counting down.
CCTGACGGAACCCGTATCCCACGCCCGCAACAACGCCCGCCGCAACGGACCATGCCAGCAGGGAGCGCACCGTCTGCCGCCGCGTGAGCAGCACCCCGGCGATGAGGAAGAACCCCAGCATAAACGGCGCCTTGCTGAAATCGCGCAGCGAAGGGCACGAATACAGGTAGGCGGGGGAGGTGGACAGGAACAGGACCATGACCAAAGACATGGTCCTGCCCATGGCCAGCCTGAAGAACCCGTACAGCACCGCCATGAGCACGGCATAGAGGACGGCGCACAGGACATGGACGGCCCATGTGGAAATGCCCAACAGCCGCCATGCCCAGCCAATGGCGCGCATGAGGTGCCAGTGCATGAACCCGTACGAATCCGTGACCGGGGAGGTCTTCACTTCTGATGGGACACGGGCCGGTTCCACCGAAGCCACACTGCCGCGGTAGAAATCATCAAGTATGGGAGCAGAGGCCGCGTCGAAATTGCACATGCCCCGCCCCAAGGCGAACATGGCCGGAGCGCGAAACGCTGCGATAACCACCCTGAACCTGCCTTCCAACTGGTCACCATAAGGCGCAAGCGCCGTCTGGAAGGCAAAAACACCGGCAACTACGGCGACCACGGCGACACAGACCGCCTCGGCAAGAAGACGCCGTCTGCACCGGGCAGGAACCGTCTGCCCCTCTTGCGGGCTGGCTTCGTTGTCAGTCGCCATCGTGTTTCCTTTACTGGGTCATCCACCCACGGGGCGGTTGTCACCTGCCGCCTTCAGCAGAGATCTTGCTGGTTTCATCGTCTGATCGGGCCGCGTCTTTCACGCTCCTGAAGACCAGGGAATCCGCCTCCACCGAAGCATCATGCGACAGCGCCTCCCTATATGCCGTCGCGGCGCCGACCGCATCACCCGCCGCCTCAAGTGCAAGTCCAAGATGCATGCGCGGAACCGCCGCCGCCGGATGCGCCGCCACCATGCGCCGCCATTCCGCGACACGGCCGGCGGGGTCATTTCGCCGGAGAAAGATGCCGTCAATCCGGCGGCCGGAATACGGGGCATCCGGCATTTCCGCCGCCACCTCCCGGTATTCCGCAAGCGCCCCGTCACCGTCTCCCGCGGCCTCCAGCGCCTCACCCAATGCAACGCGGTGGCTCAGGTCCCTCGGTGAGAGCAGGCACGCTTCACGGAGCAGGGCCGCCGCGCCGCGGAAATCACCGGCAATGACGCGCGCCCGCGCCGCGCCGCCGCACGCCCGCGCGGCATGACCTGCCGTATCCTCCCCGCCTTCGGCGGCCAGTGCGGCTATGATCTGCAACCCCTGTTCCACGTCGCCAACGGCCGCAGCCAGCCCGGCCAACCGCACTCTTGGTTCCGCTCTGCCGGGACAACGGCGCAGCGCCTCCTCGTAGACCGCTTTGGCCGCAACCGTGTCTCCCTCCGCCTCAAGGGCCAACCCCAGGCGGAATGCCGGCATAAACGCTGCTGGACAGGCGGCGCTGAGGCACTGCCATTCTGACACAAGTCCCACGGGGTCGCCGCGCCCCTGGTAAACGCCGTCAATGCGCAGTGCGGCGTAGGAGGATTCGGGCGACATTGTCATGACGCGCCGGTACTGTTGCAGTGCCCCGTCGAAGTCACCGGTTGACTCCAGCGTCTCGCCGCACAGCATGCGGTACGCCGTGTTGTCGGGGCTGCAGGCTACCGCCAGTCTGTACAGGTCCACGGCAGACTTGGCTTCGCCGGACTTCCTGCACGTTTCGGCCAAGTCGGCGCATTCCATTGCCGTTGCCCGCGCCAAACCGGCGTCCCGCTGAAGCGCCCCGTCCACGAGTGCCAGCCCCGATTCCGTCTCGCCCAGTTTCACGCGAACAACACCCAGGCGCAGCCGGGTGGGGATACGGGTCCGGTCCGTTTCCAACGCCTTGGCATAGGCCTCGGCCGCTTTGGCCTGACAGTTCTCCTTCTCTCTCGCCTGTCCCAAGTGATGCCAGGCGAGGGCATTCTGCGGCTGTTCAGACACGACCGATTCCCACTGCTTGGCCACCGCCGAAGCCCCGCCCTTCTTCCCTGCAATCTCATCTATAAGACTTGCAGCTTCCGCCGCATGCAGGGTGCTTGCCAACATGCCCCGGCACATCCCAAGGGCCAGATCGGGATTTTCCACCGCAACCCTGGCCATGATCGCCTCATGGCTGTAAGCGGAGGTGCCCGGCGCAAGGCAGACAGGGAATGCCGCCAAAGGCAGGGACTGCTGGCGCAGACCCCGGGAAAGGGAATCGCGCCAGGCGGTGTACTCGGCCAGCACATCGTCTTCGCCGGAAAAAGGCTTGCACACCAGGCGCGACCGGTGGCTATAGGTGCGTCCGACCTCCGGATTACGAATGACAAACTGCCAGTCCCATGCGGACACTGCAGGGTCATTGCCCCAGTTCCACACCGCAAACCGGGTGGCCCTGGGGTCGTCGAACATCATGATGTATGCCATGGTGTCATCCGTCGTTCCGGGGTCCATGTCTGCATCACGGAGACCGTAATAGAACGGCTGTGTGAACCGGACATCGCGGTCTGTTTCAGCGTTAAAACGCTGATAGCCGTCATCCTGCGGAAGGTCCGGCTGGTCCTTCCCGGCCACCGTGCCGCTTTTGCCAGTGTATCCGAAGGACATCCACTTCTCCGCGCCACCGTTCGTCCCGAGGAAGTATATCGTGCGTGCGCGGACCATCTGCATGTAGGAAGCCCACATGAACAGCAGCCAGCCCTTGGGCGCCTCATCCTTGCGGGGCGTCGCCTCAAATTCCATGTCAATGGCGTTGTCCCCTGCGAACGTGTACCGCATCCGGCAGTCTATGCCCCACGAGGACGTGGCCGCAGGCCAGAAGATTTCCACGGATGCAGGCGACAGTACGCGAACCTGCATCGGATCCGTGCGGGGGGTGTTCAGCGAACGGTGCATGTCCGCCGAGGCGCCGTTAACAACGTGCTCGAAGTTCAGGTTCGGCCGGGCGAATATGGGGAAACCGGGATTGTCGGCCGTGACCAGATGCGTGATGCCCGAACCAATGCCCGGCCGGGAGCGGTCCACGGAAAACCACCCGCGCATTTTGCCGGAACCCAGAAAAGCGTGCAGCGCCTGCTTCTCTGGGGCGTCAAACACCGGAGGCGGACCCTCCGAAGTGGCCGCGGTTCCGTCAAAAGACACCAACACCTGTTTGGCCCCGTCCATTTTCAGGGACAGTATGTTGTCTGTCCCCGACGCATCGCCGGCCCACGTAGGACCGCGACCCTGATTGCCGCCGTAACCCTGAAGCAGGACAAAATCATTCTTGGGAATATCGTAAGCGCCCGGAGGTGGAAAGACAGCGCCTGCACCGGCACCCGGCGGCGCAGCCGATATCTGCAGCGGCACGACAAGCCCAGGCTCCCCCGCGGCACCGCCGGACGGTTCCCCGGAAAAGCATGGCCGACACAGTACACAGGCCAGAAGCGCCAAAACGGCTGCCATGTGCCTTGGTGCGTTCTTCATGGAAGGCCTGTCTCCGATTCACTGATGCTGCGGAAAAGTCCCGAGTCAATTTCCACCCGTGCGTTGTGCGACAGTGCCTCGCGGTACGCCGCTTTCGCGCCTTCCAAGTCGCCGGAATCCTCGAGGGCAAGCCCCAGATGAAGCCGCGGCCACGCCGCATCGGGATGCATCTCCACGATGCGCCGCCATTCCGCCAAACGCCCGGGGCCGTCCTTGCGCCCTTGATAAATGACGTCAATCCGTTCGCAGCAATGGGGTGACTCGGGCGCCCCCGCAACCACGGCGCGGTATTCCGCCAGGGCCCCGCCTCTGTCTCCGGCATCCTCCAGCGCCTCACCCAGCGCCGCCCCGTGATCCAGGTTGCCCGGCGACAGGCCTTGTGCGCGGCGCAGCAGCGC
>CALDSM010000613.1 GCA_937923585.1 uncultured bacterium | reverse complement strand
CGACGCTCTTCCGATCTGTTGCGGCACCCACACGTCCATCGCGCCGACGAGGTCCTTGGTGTGGCACGCCTCCATGATTTTCAGTTCCGGCGCGTGCCTGCGCAACAGCGCCGCCATGGCGCGGTAGGTCCCGATGTTGCTCTTGATGGGTTCGTCAGCGAGATGCTGCAGATAGCAGTCGAGCCACCCCTTTTCGCGGAGATGCGCCGTCAACGCGGGAAAGAACTGCGCATAGAAGGCTTCCGCCTCGGGGCTCGTAGGGTCTGCGGACGCGGACTCAACCTTTCCGTCCTTGACCTGCCGAATCCGAACCACGAACTGGGAGCCCCAGTCGCCCGCGCGCCCGCCGATATGGCCGCCCTCAATCCGCCCGATCACGCCGGCCCGTTTGAAGATTTCAACCCACCGGTCAAAGCGTGCAAAATCAATCACAAGTTTGCCGTCCGGCCCCGCGGAGTATTCGGCCAGCGACAGGGGCGAAATGATCGCTACATTGTGGCGGTGTTCCGCCATGTTGCGCGCATAGCGTTCGAGCAGCGCGTAGTATTCTTCCGTCTCCGCCTCCGGGTGAATTTCCATATGCTGGGACTGCATCGAAAACCAGTCCGTCACCCACAGGCGCGTCTTCTCGACCCTGGCCCGGTACACACGCAGCGACAGGCGCTTCTCCGCCGCCAGTTCACGTCCGTTGACAGTGCCCCTCAGTGTCACTTCGGCCTCATGGCGGCCCTGCTCGGCGTCCTCCGGCACGTGCAGGGTGATCCAGACGGGTTGGGCGCGGTTTGGCTCAAGGTCCATGACGCCGGTCTCGAGCAAAGGGTCGGGATAGTCGGCGGGCGGCTTGCGCAACTGGTCCTTCGAGGGACTCTGCGTGGGACGATCCACAGGGACATAGCCGACGAAGCGCGGCGCGCGGGCGTGCAGGAACTCTTTTCCACGGCGTGCGGTAAACGGCGAGACGGACACCGCAAGGCCGGTGACGGCACCTGACGACCGGACGACAACCTGGAAGGTCACATCCTCGCCCCGCGCCGCATCGGCTTCCGCGCGGGTGCCCCTGGCGGGGCATGCATCGGAAAACACCTTGACCAGGGGGTCCACCGCCCACAACTCAAGACGCGCGGCATCTTTCGCAAACGACATTTGGCATGCCGCACCGATCAGCACCGCCAATACAGGGATTCCGCTTCTCACTGCCCGCTCTCCTTCTGGTCCCGTCACCCAAACCAAGGCCCCACATCCCGAAAACTCTATGTGGAGCAACGGCACTGGGAAACAAGGTGACCCGTTCATAAGTCCGCGGCGGGGGCTGCGCCCCCACCGCGCTCATCATAAACCACTGGCGGACTCAACTGGTATCAAGACACTGCCGGAAATCACGGCTCGACGTTGGTGATCACCCAGACGCCCTTTTCTTTTGCGCCCTGAAAGTATAGGGTTAGTGAGCCAAAGCTGCCGTTGGCAGCAACCGGCTCCACCGTGGCCTTGTCACCCGTCACTGTCGTCTTGGCCTCCGACAAGTCAATTTCCAGTCCGTCAAGGAACCCGGAGTCGTCAGCGTTCTTCAGATAGTCCAGCAGGGCTTCCTTGTCGCCCACCGCGCTGCTTTCGAAAGTCTTGGATATCATGCCGTCAAACGCGCCCCGGTTCTTGGCCTTGATGGCCGCAACGCCCTCCCCAATGCGCTTTGCAATCAATTCTTCGTCCGTGGGTCCCTTGGCCGTCGTGGCACATCCTGCGGCAATTAGGGCAACAGCAACAAGCATGGCGGACAGCATTGCAAGCTTCTTCATCACCGGTCTCCTCTCGCGACACTCGCGGTTTGTTTACACCGTCCAATTTCCGGCATTCTGAACATTCACCCAGCCTGGGATGAACGCAATGACTATATCGCGTATAATCTGAACACCGTTCAGGAGTTGACGATGGGTCAGAATATAGACCAACCCCACCCGCCCACGGTTTCAGAATTGCGCCGGGAGCGGGAACGCACCGAAATGGCGGACCGCATTATGGCCGCCGCCCGGGACATGTTTGTCCGCGACGGGTATGAGGCGGTGACGCTTCGCAAGATCGCGGAAGCCATTGAGTACTCTCCGGGGGCCATCTATCAATACTTTAAAGACAAGAAGGATTTGGTGCGGGCGATCATTGTCAAGGACTCCCATGACCTCCGTCAGCATCTGCTTGAATGCCTGACTCTGGACCATCCCGTGGAGCAGTTGGTTGAAATGGCGCGCCGGTACGCGGCTTGGGGCATAGCACACCCCAACCACTACCGCCTGCTGCTGGTACCCCCGCCCGTCTGGGCCGAACAGGACCGGGAACTGCGCGGACAAATACCCCTTGAGAAAGAGGTCCTTCACGTGCTGAACGTCCTCGTCAAGGGTGCCATAGACCGGGGCCTGCTCAAGGAGAAGCACAACCAACCGTCCCTGGTCGCGGCGACGTTGTGGGCCGGCATTCACGGGTCTGTGCTGCTCGAAGTGACCATGACATCCGAGGACCGCATCCTGCTCGGCGGGGCGGATGACGACTTCAATTCCCGCTTCAACACGCTCAAGGAGGTCTTTCTCGACGGTTTCCTGAAAGACCGCGGCCTTGTTGACGATCAAAACGTTTGAGACAAGCGCCTGGGAAACCACGGACCGCCCCCGGCAGTCGGAGCGGGAAAATGCCAAGCGCTTACGAAAGTCCGGTTTACGTTCCCCACGGACCTGCGACGGGCTGCCACCGCCAGGCTCAGTGATACAAAGGAGATCGGCCAAATGAATGCGTTAACCTGTCTTGCGCTCACCCTGGGGCTGCTGGTCAGCCAGCCGGATGGGAACGCCCCGCCAGCCTCAACCCCGGCACCCCAAACCGCTTCAGTCAAGACGGTGCTCAACATTGACCCCGGCGCCGGCAATCCCCGGAACTCGGAAGGGGCGTTCGTACAGCTTCGCGATGGGCGAACGCTGTTTGCCTACACTCGTTTCACGGGCAGCGACTCCGACGAGGGCATGGCACACATTGCCGGGCGCTTCTCTTCTGACAACGGCATCACATGGACCGGCGATGACCAACTTATTCTTCCCAATGAAGGGAAGCAGAACACCATGTCCGTTTCGCTGCTGCGGCTCAAGAGCGGCCCCGTCGCGCTCTTCTATCTCCGGAAGAATTCGGACTATGACTGCCGCCCCTACATGCGGATTTCGACGGATGAGGCCGGAACATGGGGCGAGCCCCGGCGCTGCATTGAGCCCATGGGGTATTTCGTCGTCAACAACGACCGTGTGATCCAGCTCTCCACGGGCCGCCTCGTGATTCCGGTCGCAAGGCACTGCATGCCCGGCGAGAAGTTCCGTGGGCGGGCGCAGGCCCTGTGCTATTTGTCCGACGACGACGGCAAAACGTGGAGGCAGAGCGAAACCGTTCTGGATGCCCCGCCCGAGTCGAAGTCGGGCCTGCAGGAACCGGGCATCGTTGAGCTGAAGGACGGGCGCATCATGATGCTTTGCCGAACCGACCTTGGCTGCCAGTTGCGATCCCACTCGGCCGACGGCGGAGTCACCTGGTCCGCCGTGGAACGAACGGACATCCTCTCCCCCGTCTCGCCGGCTTCTTTCAAGCGCCTGCCGGAGACGGGCGACCTGATCCTCGTGTGGAATGACCACAGCAGCGTCTCCGAAAACCTGAAGGGAAAACGGACTCCCCTGTCGGTGGCCCTGTCGCAGGACAACGGCCAGTCATGGCGGCACGCGAAGAACATAGAGGCCGACCCCGACGGCTGGTACTGCTACACGGCCATTGAATTTACAGCGGACGGCCATGTGCTTCTCGGTTACTGTGCGGGCGACAAGACCGTGGGCGGATTGAACCGCGCGCGCATTATGCGGATTCCCATGGGATGGCTGGCGCAATGAGGAAAAGCGCCCCGGCGCGCAACAGGAAGGAAAAAAGGATGAAAACCGCATGCCTGAATGCGTATTGTCATGGGGGCCTTGTCCGCCTTTCGGCGGTGTTGCTCGCCCTCGTCACGGCCGTCTCCGTGACCGGGTGCGCGACCAAGAAGGAACCCGTGGAAACGCCTGTTGCTGAAATGAAGAAAGCACCGGATAAGACGCCTTTCAAGACGGAGCTGGTCACGCAATGGGGCCGTGAAGTCACCCCTGAGAACGCATGGACCGAGTATCCGCGCCCCCAGATGGAACGGACCGCCTGGCAGAACCTGAACGGCCTCTGGGACTATGCCGTCACGCCCATTGGCACCAAAGACACTCCGGAACGCTGGGACGGCCAGATTCTGGTTCCCTTCGCCCTGGAGTCGAGACTTGGCGGTGTCCAACGCCTGCTTCAGCCGGATGAGGCGCTCTGGTATCGGCGCTCCGTGGAATTGGCAGCAACACCGGGAAAGCGGACGCTGCTCAATTTTGAGGCGGTGGACTACCGTTGCGAGGTCTGGGTGAACAACGTTCCCGTGGGCGCCCACCAGGGCGGCAACACGCCGTTTGCGCTCGACGTGACCAAGGCCGTCCGCCAGGGCGCAAACGAGGTCGTGGTGCGCGTCGAGGACGCCACCGAGGAATGGCAGCTTCGCGGCAAGCAGGTTCTTCGCCCGCATGGCATCTGGTACACGCGCGTTTCGGGAATCTGGCAGACGGTGTGGCTGGAAAAGGTTGCGGACACCCACGTCGAAGACCTGCGCATCACGACGGATGCAACTGCAGGCACCATCAGCGTCTCGGCGAAGGTCAACGGCCCGGCAAACGCCCCGACGCTCCGCGTGACGGCGAAGGACGGAGAACAGGCCGTCGCCTCGCTGGAGGGCCCCGTTTCGGGACTGGTTGTTTCGCTGAAGAACCCCAAACGCTGGACGCCGAACACGCCCCATCTGTACGCCCTCGAGATCGAGCTGCTGGACGACAAGGGGAATCTTCTTGACCGGGTGACATCCTATGCCGGCATACGCACCGTCAGCAAGGCGCGCGACGACGCCGGGAATCTGCGTTTCACCCTGAACGGCAAGCCGATCTTCCACTGGGGGCCGCTGGACCAGGGTTGGTGGCCCGACGGGCTGCTTACCCCGCCCTCGGACGCGGCCATGTGTTCCGATATTGACTTCTTGAAGGCCGCGGGATTCAACATGATCCGGAAACACATCACGGTGGAGCCGCGCCGCCACTATTACCACTGC
>CALDSM010000612.1 GCA_937923585.1 uncultured bacterium | reverse complement strand
TGTCGTGGATGACTGGGCCACGAAACGCCCGTGGTTTGTGCGGACCGACAATCCCGTCACGAACCAGTGGGTGCTGCCGACGGAGGGGCTGGTCCGCGCCTGTCTCGTGCTAGGCGCCGACAAGCACCAGGACGCCTACGAACTGGGTGTGAAGAACCTGGCGGCCGCGCTAAACGCACACGGTCCGCAGGGCGAATTTGAGGAGGGTTTCGGCTACGCCTCTTTCACCGTGACAAGCCTGTTGAGCACGGCGCGCGCCATGGCGGCCGCTGGCGACCGCCGCGGCATAGACCACCCGTTCCTGAAGAATTTTCCCACCTGGCTGGTTCACCACTTTCAGCCCGGCAAGATGATTGTCAACTGCTTTGATGCGGGCGGTGCCCATGACGCCGCCGAACGCAGCCGCCCGTTGCTGTCCATGATAGCGGTGTGTACGGGAAGCCCCGTCGCGCGCTGGGCGCTTACCAATCGGACCGGCGGTCCCTCCGTTGACCTCCCGGGACTCGCAGCCGGTGCGCTGCCCGCCGTCGGGCCGGATGCCGCACCGCCGCTTTTCGCCCATTATGAACGCGCGACCCGCGTCAACTGGCGCAGCAGTTGGGAAGACGACGCCAGCGGGGTCTGGGTGCGCGGCGGCCACAAACTGGACCAGCACGATCACCAGGACCGGGGACATGTCAACTTCATCGCCCATGGCCGCCCCATTTTCATTGAAGCGGGAACCCCGGCCTATCACCACCCGCGCATGATGACCGAATACACCCCCGGCGTGGGGCACAATGTGCTGCAGGTGGGAACGGTAACCATTGAAGGAGACGCCAAAGCGGGTGAACTTGTGGTCCGTCCAGGCTGGCAGAAGGCCCATGGCATCGCCCCGGTGCGGGTGGAGCGGCTGGATGAAACCGGCGGCTCGGTGACCGTTGACGGCACCGCCTGCTACGACGGCGTGTCGCGGTGGCTGCGCAGCGTGCAGTGGGACGCGTCCACGCTGCGGGTGGCCGATGAGGTTGTCCTGGCCGATGCGGGCACCAACACAGTGCTGTTCCGCTGGCATCTTGGAACGGAAGAAGCCGTTCAGATTTCGGGAACGGGAAAGGAGTATACGGTGGCTTTCCCCAATACGGACATCCAAATCACCGCCGACTGCCCCGTGTTCGTGACACAGAGGTTTTCCCCGGACAACACGCTTGCGGGACATATTTCCGAAGATACCCCCCAGAATAATCACGCCTGCCTTGTGGTCCAGAGCGCCGAGCCGGTAAAGCGCATTTCCCTTTCCACTCGCGTCACTGCCAAGTAGGCATCCGTTCCCCCCACAGCCCGCAGCCGCGCGTGCCGCGAAAAGCGGGTACAGACACGCCTTTCATACTGCCGAAAGGCGAGTCAGTCCCCGTTTTTCGCTTGGTCTTCTTTGTTTGTCCACTTGGCATCAACGTTGACTCACTGCACTACTTGCCGAGCATCTGCTGGACATGACGGACGAGATTGATCTCTTCCTCTTCCAGACCGGTGGTGAGCAGGGCCAATTGGAAGGGATAGAGTCCGCTGGCCAGGCGAAAGGCGAGCACCCACAGGGCAAGCACGCACAAGAAACCGCCCAGCAGGACGCCATCCATGCGGCGGAGCGCACCGAAGTACCAGCCGACGCGCCGCATACTGCGTCGAAGCCCGCCCCAGCTTTCGTTGCCGGCCGACGGCAGCAAAAGCACAGCCCCGCAGCGTTTCATCTGAACCAGGGGATGGATGAGGGCGTAGGCGGCGGCCGCACCGGTGACAATCCACCACAGCAGCGCCACGGTTTCCAGGGTGGCGGCGGCAGTGCCCGGATTGCGGAGGACGAGGCACGTCATGAGCAGGGCAAACCACAGGGTTGGCGCCGTCCAGCCGACGGCGACATCCGTCCAGTGGCTGGGCAGGGACTTGGTGTCCTTGTAGGCCTCCGGAAAGAAGCGGCCCAAGACAACGAGCACGAAGAAGGCAAGGAGCAGCATGCCCAACGTTGCGAACACGAGCGCAAGCGGCTTGGCGATTAGCCTTTCATGGGCCGCAATTTTCGCGTCGCGGCTGTTCTCAAATGCGGTGATTTCATCTCCCGCGGCACGCAGCAGGGCAATGCGATCCTCAAAACGGCGGGGTTTGCCCGCATTCGCCGCGAGCGTGTCATGCAGTTCCAGCACGTCCGTTTGCAGTTTGACGCCGGCCATGGCCTGGTTTGTGCCGATATTCTCGGGCAGGTTGTCCAATGTTCCCATCAGCCGGTTTCCCACGGTCAGCAGAGCTTCAAGCCAGCCGTCCCAGTTTTCCGGCTTTCCGGCCTCGATGTCCTTCTGCGCCCGCAGCGTGATGTCCGCTTCCATACGGTAGAGAGGCGCGAGGCAGCGGCTGACTATGTCGCGGCGCATCTTTCCATACCACTGGCCGTTCGTGGGCAGTGTCGGATGCCAGAGCGGTTTGGGGTAGACAATGGGGGCGCCGGAGGAATTGGCGCGGGCAATCAGCGCGACAACATCGCTCACATCGCCGCCCGACCCCATGCCTGCAAGGGTTGCCGCGGCTTCAAGATAGCGGGGGAGTGCATTGGGCGGAGGCAGCAGGCCAGCCTCGTGAAAACGGTCCCGCGCGTCGGCGTAACGCCCCTCCAAATAGAGCCGGCAGCCATGGTTGATGAGCAGGGACTGGTCGCGGGGGTTGAGTTTGCAGGCCTGCTCGTAGGTCTTGAGGATCACATCCTCCTCCTCGACGGCGGCCAGTGCCTCAACGTACCTGGCGTTGGGCACGTCCGATGCCGAGTCCCGCTTGACGACGGTCCTCAGGATTGGTCTCGCGGACGCCTCCTGCATGGTGAGCGCCATGCGGTACTGCGTTTCCGACTTGTCGAAGCGCAGGTAGCCCTCGGCAAACCACAGGGACAGGGCGAACATGACACAGGCGCCCACACCGTAGCGGAATGCCCGCCGAATGCGCCGCGCACCGGCCTGATCGCACACGTCCGCGGGAACTGGGACGCGCTGTCCGCCGGACTCGCTCACCCACGGCCCCCCATAAGCCGCCGCGCGATGATCTTGCCCTCCTCGACACCCGGCTGGTCAAAGGCATTGACATTGTACAGCCTGCCGGCCATCGCGGTTTCGACCTCCAGCATGTAGAGCAGTTGCGCGACGGAGTGCGCATTGACCCGCGGCAGCGTGATGCGGATGACCGGACGCCTGCTTTCCTTGAGCGCGTCCATGGTGCCACGCAGTTCGGCGGCCATGAGCTTGTTCATGGAGGCGCCCCGCAGGTAATCCACGCCGGGAATGTTCGCGAGCGTGTTTGGAATCTTCAACGCGGACTCAAACCGGGCGACCTCGACGATGTTGAAGACCTTGTTGTTCGGCCCTTCACGGTAGAGCTGCACCTGGGAATGCTGGTCCGTTGCGCCCAGTGCCTTGATCGGCGTCTGCCCCGCATACACCTCCCGGCCGTCGAGGCTCATGCGCTTGCCGAGGCTTTCCGCCCACAACTGGCGGTACCAGTCGGCCACATCGCGCAGACCGTCGGCATAGGGCATCATGACCGACATGGTCTTGCCTTTGGCCGTGTCGAGCAGATAGTGAACCGCCGCCCGCAAATAGGCCGGGTTGTCTTCGAGCGAGTCGAGCGAGCACCGGGCATCCATGGCGGCACAGCCGTCACGCATGGCGCTGAGGTCCATGCCCAGCATGGCCGCGGGGAACATGCCCACAGGGGAGAACACAGAGAAACGGCCGCCCACATTGAGCGGAATCGGGAAAGAGACGAGGTCATAGCCGTCGGCCACGGGATGGAGCAGGCTCGGAGGCGCGCCGGGCCCTTTCGGACTGGTGGTGACCACCACGTGGTCCTTCATGGCCGCGGCACCGACGGCCTTTTCCAGCAGTCCGCAGGCGATCATGAGCTGGCTGATGGTTTCGGCGGTGCCGCCGGACTTGGAAATGACGTTGTACAGCGTCTTCTTGGGGGGGCAAAGCCTGAGCATTGCCTTGAAGGTGACGGGGTCAATGTTGTCCATCACAAAAAGCCGGGGCGCACCCCCACGCTTGCTCTTGCTTAGCAGGTTGTAGTAGGGCGGGTTCAACGCGGTCTGCAACGCCGTGAGGCCCAGGGCCGAGCCGCCGATACCCAAGACGACAAGGTTCTCATAACCGAACGACTTGAAGTGTTCGGCCTTGGCCGTCACGTCCGCAAAGGCGTCGTCGTCCCTGTGCAGGTCGTAGAATCCGTAGCGTTTCGTCGCGCGGTCCTCGCGGAGAATGGCGTGGATTTCACGGACACGCGGTTCGATTTCGGCGAGGTCGTTCGGGCTGAAACCGTTCTCCCTGCCAACGGAGGATGACTTGGCGCGGGAAACGTCAATCTTGATGTTCTGGTATTCCGCCATGGTCCAAACTCACCTTTCTTTGCGTCTTTTGCCGAAGAAATCGTCCAATTCCCGGAACATTTCCTCCGTCGGTTTCCGCAGAACGGGAACCCGGGGGAGCGATTCCAAGAACACCTTTCCGTAATATTTTGTCACAAGCCGTTTGTCCAGAATGACAACCGCGCCCCAGTCGGTGCGCCGCCGGATGAGTCGCCCGAAACCCTGGCGGAATTTTATCACTGCCAGCGGCACGGAATACTCCATGAACGGGTTGCCCCCGGCGGACTGGATGGCCTCGGCGCGGGCCTCGTGAATGGGTTCCGTGGGCACGCGAAACGGCAGTTTAGGCAGTATAACACACTCCAGAGCGTTGCCGGGAACGTCCACCCCTTCCCAGAAGCTGTCGGTGGCAAAGAGGACACTGGTGGTGTCGCGGCGAAACTCGTCCAGCAGTTGCGTGCGGGTGGCCTTTCCCTGGCAGAGCGGTGTGATGCCCGCGGCGCGCAGTTCGCCCTCCAGCTGGCGGTATGCGTGATTCAGCGCGGAAAACGCGGTGAACAGCACGAAAGCGTGACCTTTGGAAATGGCCAGGATGCGCCGGATGCTGTTGACGCTAAGGTCGAAGAAGGAACGGTCGGTGGGGTCCACCCCGTCAGACGGGATGCAGAGAAGCGCCTGCGTGGGATAGTCGAAGGGGGAGTCCAGAATAATGCTGTGTACCCGACCGGCGGGTACACGGTCCAGCCCCAGACGTTTGAAAAGATACTCGAATTTCTGCTGCACCGTGAGGGTGGCGG
>CALDSM010000611.1 GCA_937923585.1 uncultured bacterium | reverse complement strand
TACGGCGACCACCGAGATCTACACTCTTTCCCGACACGACGCTCTTCCGATCTTGGACCGCCTCATGGACAAGGTGGCCTCCCTGAATGCGCTCCTGGCCACGCTGGACAACCGTAACCGCGTGTCCAATCTCCCCGGCACTGATGCCATCAAGCGCGAACTCAACCACCAGCTTGCGCGCGGCACCGCAATTGCGGCGGTCTATATTGACATTGTCGGATTTGAGGGCTTCAGCAAATCACGCGGCCCCGACGGCCAGCGCCAGATCATTGAATTCTTTTCGAAAATGCTCGTCGGTCTCACCCGATCGCTCGGCATCTACGAGTCCTTTGTCGCGCACATGGGCCGCCAGCATTTCGTGCTGATGCTCAAAGTGGAGGATTACGAGCGGTACTGCCAGCACCTGGCCAAGACCTTCGACGAGGAGGCCCGTAAATTCTACACCCCGCAGGAACTCAGCCAAAACTGCATCATGGTGCCGGACGCGCAGGGCATCAACACGCGCTGCCCCCTCATGACGCTGGCCATCGGCGTCGCCCACACCCAGCACCGCCAGTTCAAGAGCGCCAAAAAGATGTTCGAGGTGCTGGCCCAGGTGAGGCAGAAGGCCCAGCCGCTGGACGGAAAGAGCCTCATTTTCACCGACCGCCGCCATACCGAACGCTGACAGGGGCTGCCGGACTGCCTTACCGGGAACGCCGGCATCCCTGACGGCTTCCGGAGACTGTCCGATGAAACTCCGTTGGTTCCTTGCACCCGCTCTTATGGCACTCGCTGCAGGTCTGGCAGTCCTCGCGCGCATGGGCACCCCCGAGGCCAACCCGGCCGAACTCGCCAAGAGATGCGAAGAAAGCCGGCCCGCTTGGGCCAGCTATCAGGAAGACATCAAAGGACAGATCGGCGCCCGGCCTGTTGCCCGCTGGCGCGGACAACTCATCGAGGTGCGCCAGGAGTCACAGTCCATCGCCGCAACCTTCCGTCTCCAATCACCCTGGGCTGAATACGGCGCGGACGTGCCGGTACTGCTGCGCGACCCCATGGGGCACGAGTACCGCCAGGACCAAGTCGTGGGCGAAGGACCGGAGCGAAAGTACGTCTTTCTTCTGGACAGCAAAAACGCCGCTTCCCCACTGCCCTGGATAGAAATCCATTTCCCCCACACCGAACGCCGGGTCGCCCTGGGTACCGAAGGCCGCTGGTCAGACCGTCCAACCGCTCCATAGGTACAGCCTTTTTTCCATCGACACTCCAGACCCCAGACCCTGGCCCCTCTCTACGGCATCTTCGTCTCATCGCGCTGATAGCAATAAAGGAACCCGTCCTCCGCGCCAATGATGAGTTCCTTCACGCCGTCCCCGTTGACATCCGCCACCGTGGGACACGTCGTATGCCCCGCCAGCACCGCGTCCACCAGCCGCCCTTCATCCCTGAACACAAACTCACCCTGCCCACCGATGTTCCGGAGCAGGTTCATGTTTCGGCTGTTGGCCACCAGGTCCGGCTTCCCGTCGCCGTCCCAGTCGCACAGGACCATCTGCCGGCGGCCGCTGCCGCCCGCCCAGGACGCGTTCATGCGCAGCAGCCGTTCATCTGCACCGAAGGGGGATGTAAAAGGCAGATCCTTAGTCCGTTGAAAGACGGTGGACGCACTGCGGACACCGTCCCGTCGCGCTTTCCGGTCAGCCGCGCGAAACAGCACGGCGCCCCCGGGACCTCGCTGAAGAAGATCGTTGGTCCCGTCGCCGTTCAGGTCCAACTCCAAAGTCTCGCCGTTTCCATCGAAGACACAGTCACGCTTCGCCTCGGCTCCCCGGAAGATGCGCCGTCCAGGCGTCAGCACCACGCCCGCGTCCGTACGCTTTCGCTCAAAACATGCAAGAAACCCTTCATGATCCACCGCAACCAAGTCCGCCAGCCCGTCGCCGTTTACATCCGACACGATGGGTTTCGTGCGCCATTCCACCGCCAGTTCGCCGGTGCCGGGCGTCCACCAGGTCCAGCCGGGTTTTGGTGCTTCGCCGTCCCACGCCACGCGCACGGCCTCTTCCGAAGCCAGTTCCGGACGGCCCGGAGCGCCGATATTGCGGAACCACACGATCTTCCCAACGATCGAATTGCAGACGATATCCAACAGACCGTCGCCGTCCCAGTCGGCCACCGCAGGAACCGTGTACCCCCACTTGGCCTCGGCCGGTCCCTGAATGGACAGGCTCGGACCGGCCTGAATGCGAATGACCTCTCCCCCGCTCTTCAGACGCACCGGCGCGGCCCAGGACGGCGGGTTTCCGCCAAGGTTCTCGATCAATTCCAGATAGCCCGCCGTATTGCCGCAGACGAGATCCATATCGCCGTCACCGTCCCAGTCGGCGGCGTCGGGTGTCACCAGCGCGCCGCATTTCACCCGGTCCGCCTGCTGGCGCAGATACACCGGCGCCTCCAGCACCGGCATCCCCTTCTCGACTCGGCCCGTGTTCTCAATGAAGACCACGCGCCCGTCCTCCTCGCCCACAATCAGGTCGGCATCGCCGTCTTTCTCCCAGTCCACCGCCACCACCTGAAGCATTTCCAGCTCAAGATGCAGCGGTTTGCCGTCCACTTCAATCAACCGACCGGCCGCATATTCCGGTTTGGCCCGCGTACCGGAGTTCTCAAAGTAAGTCAGTGTGTCCAGGAACGAGCCGCAGAGCAGGTCCAGGTCGCCGTCTCCATCCCAATCCATCAGGTTGGGTGACGGTGTTCCGAACACGTCCACCGGCTTGCCGCCCGCCATGATCTGCCGGGCCTCTTCATACGACGGAGCAGCGTCCGTGCCTGTGTTTTTGACCCAGTAGACGAAACCGTGCAGCGGACCGTTCGTCCATAGGCCCGTGCTGTCGTGGGCGTCGTCCCAGCCGTATTCCCGCCAGTCACTCGCGCCGATGACCAGGTCCGTCACGCCGTCGCCGTCGTAGTCCGCCATGCGCCATTGGTCGTCACGGTCCGAATGGAATGTCTCCTTGTACGGCAGCTTCCGCGGCGCGGAGTAGAGGTTCTTGGCAAATTCGTTGTACACGACACCCGGCTCGCACACCACCGGCAGCCCGTTCACGTAGGAAATGGTCACATTGGACCGCTTTTCCCTATCCACAACCCGGCCCGAACGAAACACCCCCGTCCCGTCATTTTCAAAATAGCACAGGCCGCGTGACGGCAACCCTGCACTCGACACCAGCAGGTCCATGTCACCGTCCCCGTCAAAATCCATAGGCAGCGGATTGCCCCACAGTCCCCATCCCAAATCGCACGTCAACCCGGGACTGTTGTGGGAGAGTTTGTGCGCGTCGGCCTCTGCCTCGACGGCGAACGCATGCACTGCGGTCAAGAGGCCCAACACAATGACGGCGAGAACTTTATGCATGTCACAATCTCCGGGCTTGCTGTGGAAGAACGGTTGCCTCATTATCCAAACAACCGCGGATAGAATAACTTTCTGTCCATGTCCAATCCAAGATGCGAACGCCGCATGACAACGAGCGGCGAATTACATTCTCTGGTTTTCAGGATGCGAAAGATGCCTCACACCTGCTAAAATCCGCCCCCGCATCACCACTGATTCAGTCTTGGGCCGTTCAACAATATGCATGCGAGGAGTGGTCCCATGTACAAAGCACCGAACATCAAGTCCGGCGCACGCATCGTCAAGGAACTCAAAGATCTTCCCGGCCGCGTGGCCGTCATGACCATGGACATCCCTTGGGCCGTCATGCAAGAGCTGTGCCCCTGGAAGCCTGACCACGTCCACAAGGTCACCGACATGGACCTCGAAACCGTGGAACGCCTCGACGCCGACCTCCCGCAGTGCGACGTCGTGGTCGGCCTTGGCGGCGGTTCCTGCTGCGATACAACCAAATACATCGCGTGGAAACGCGGCTGCCGCATGGTCCTCGTGCCCAGCATCGTTTCCGTGGATGCCCCCCTGACCAACATGGTTGCCGTGCGCGAGGACAAGACGGTCAAGTACATCGGCGATATCTTTCCGGAAGAACTCCTCATTGACTATGACCTCATTCAACGCGCCCCGGCGGAATTGAACCGGGCGGGCGCATGCGACATTGCCAGCATCCATACGGCCCTCTATGACTGGCGGCTTGCCCACGAGAAGAACGGCGAGGACTATGACACCGGGGTGGCCCGCCTTGCCGAAGACTGCCTCAATGAACTCGACAAAAACGCTGACGAAGTTTTCAACGTTTCCCCCAAAGGCATTGACACCATCATTGACCTTTACCGGCGTGAGGTGAAATTCTGCACGGAAGTCGGCTCCAGCAGACCGGAAGAGGGCGCCGAGCACATCGTTGCGTACAACATCGAGCACCTGACACGGCGTCACTTTCTCCACGGCGACCTGGTCGGATTTGGCATTCACGCCATGTCCATGCTGCAAGACAATCGCGCGGCGTGGGCCACAGATCTCATCCGGCGCTGCGGGCTGCGCTTTGATGTTCCGGACGCCGACCGCGATGAACTGCGCCGGGCACTCGCCACCCTAAAAGACTTCAAAGCCCAGGCGGGGCTCTTCTACAGCATCGTGGACACTGCCGAAATCACGCCCGCCTTCATTGACGCCGTCATGAAGGCGCTCACCTGACCTGCGCCGGTTCATGTCCGCGCCGTCCCTGTTCGTCAGCGCTGCCATGTCGCGAAATCGTCCCAATACACGGCAATTTTTGGCAATGTGGGCGGACATTCTTGTCTGCCGCCAGATCGGAAGAGCACACGTCTGAACTCCAGTCACGATCAGATCTCG
>CALDSM010000610.1 GCA_937923585.1 uncultured bacterium | reverse complement strand
CGAGATCTGATCGTGACTGGAGTTCAGACGTGTGCTCTTCCGATCTAATGGCGGCAGAAGGATCTGGGCGTGGTCATCCATTGCCCAGTCATCACCGAATGGAGGGACCGGTGCTTTGTCGCCGGACGCGGCAAGAGTGAGGGACGTTCAAACACCGGCATCTGGGAGATGAAGGACGACACGGTCCAGCACCTTTTCACCCTGCCCAGCCGCGGCGACACCGCCTATCCCGGCATGATCATCCCGGAGGATGCCAGGGACAGTGACCACCCCGTGTTCGCGCTCAGTTGGTATTCCCAGCACGAACGCGCCGAAAACAACCACGATGAGGCGTCCATATACGTGGGCAGGGTGGAAGTAAAACCGTAGGGGAGGCGTGCGCCCTCATTTCCCGCTCTCATCCCCAGCCTTCTTTACTGGATGCCACGCGCCCCGCTAGAATGTGTCCGGGTGCGAATCCCGCAATGGAGGCAGTTCTGCCATGCCCGCAAAGCCAGTCGAATGGCGCGACCGACGCCTCTACATCATTGACCAGACACTGTTGCCCCGCGAATATGCGGAGATACCGCTTCCCACTGTGGACGCCGTGTGGGAGGCCATCAAGCATCTCCGGGTGCGCGGCGCGCCTGCCATCGGCGTCTGCGCCGCCTATGGCGTGGTGGCCGGAATCCTTGAGCGCAACCCCACCGGCATTGCGGAGACCGTGCAGGCTGTCCGTGCCGCGGCGGACCAATTGGCCACCTCGCGGCCGACTGCGGTAAACCTGTTCTGGGCACTGGACCGCATGCGCCGGGTGGCCGAGGCGTCCGCGACCGGTGCAGCCGACACCGCTTCGTTCATAGACCGCCTGGAGGCCGAGGCAATGGCCATCCATGCCGAGGACGAGGCCATGTGCCTGGCCATCGGACGGCACGGGGCGGCCCTGATAGGCGAGAATGACGGGGTGCTGACCCACTGCAACGCGGGCGGGCTGGCCACCTCGGGTTACGGTACCGCGCTGGCGCCCATGTTCGTCGCACACGGTCAGGGCCGCAGATTCCGGGTGTTCGCCGATGAAACCCGCCCGCTGCTGCAGGGTGCCCGGCTAACCGCCTGGGAACTGGTCAGGGAAGGCATTGACGCGACGCTGATCTGCGACAACATGGCGGCGCAGGTCATGCGCGAGGGGCGGATCAATTTGGTCATCGTCGGCGCGGACCGCATTGCTGCCAACGGCGACACCGCCAACAAGATCGGCACCTACGGGGTGGCCGTGCTTGCCGCGGAGCACAAAATTCCCTTCTATGTGGCCGCACCGTCGTCCACTTTTGATTTGACGCTTGAGACGGGAAGTCAAATCCCCATCGAAGAGCGTGATCCGGATGAGATCACGCACGGGTTTGGGCTGCAAACCGCGGCAGACGGCGTAAAGGTGTACAATCCGGCCTTTGATGTTACCCCGGCGCGGTTCATTGCCGGCATCATCACGGAGCAGGGCATCATCGCGCCGCCCAACCGCGGGAACATTGCGCGGGTCTTGGGCGGCTGAGCATAACCCACGGAGTCCACCATGAGCGAGGCAACCCAGATTGTGGCGATTGACGGACCGGCGGGCGCCGGCAAGAGCACTGTGGCAAAACGCGTGGCCCGGGAACTCGGCTTCGCGTTTCTGGACACGGGCGCCATGTACCGCGCCGCCACCTGGCGCGCGCTGAAGCATGCCGTCAATCTTGACGACGCGCAGGCGCTGGCTGCATCCACGGACGCCATGGACCTCGTTATGGAGGAGACGCCGGGCGGACAGCGCGTCGTGGTGGACGGCGAAGACGTGGCCCGGGCGATCCGCACACCGGAAGTGACACGCCTCATCTTCAAACTGGACCAGAATTCGGCGGTGCGCCGGACGCTGGTCGGGTTGCAGCGGCGTTTCGGCGAACGCCAGCCCACCGTCGCCGAAGGGCGCGATATCGGTACCGTGGTCTTCCCGAAGGCGAAGTGCAAGATCTTTCTGGACGCATCCCTGGAATGCCGCACCCGGCGCCGCGCCGAGGATCTCAAGAAGGCCGGCCAACCGGTGGACCTGGACAAGCTGCGCGCCGAGATACATGATCGGGACGAGAAGTCGCGCAATCGGGCCGACTCACCGCTGCGCCAGGCGGACGACGCGGTGCCGGTGGACACTTCCGGCATGACCATTGACGAAGTCGTTGCGGAAATCGCGCGGCTCGCCCGCGAGCGGCTATGAGGCACGAACGCACGCGTCCACGCTGGCGCATCGCCCAGGGGGACAGGACCGCCGCCCGCGAACTGGCCGCGCAGGCGGGCATACCGCCCATCATCGCCCAACTCATGCTGCTGCGGGGAATCAGCACGGGCGACACGGCCAAACGCTTCCTCAATCCGGTGCTGTCCCATCTGGAAGACCCCCTGCTGCTGACCGACATGGACCGGGCGGTGGCGCGCATTACCCGGGCGCGCGACAACGGCGAGGCGGTGCTGGTCTTTGGCGACTACGACGTGGACGGCATCGCGGCCACGGCGCTGCTCACCCGCGCGCTGCACCGCTTCGGCGTGCAGCGCGCCGAGTTCGCCATGCCCGACCGCCTGCGCGACGGATACGGCCTGATGCCCGAGCAGGTGGAAAAGGCCAGGGCGGACGGCTTCGGCCTGCTTATTACGGTGGACAATGGAATCAGTTCCCTCGCCGCCGCGCAACGGGCGGAGGAGATCGGACTGGACCTCATCATCACCGACCATCACAATTTGGAAGACACCCTGCCGGCCGCCGCCGCGGTGGTCAACCCGAAACGGGAAGCGCCGGGGCATCCCCTCGGCACGCTTTGCGGCGCGGGCGTGGCGCTCAAACTGTCCACCGCGCTCAACGGCACCCCGAACGACCTGGATATCGCGGCTCTCGGCACCGTGGCGGACATGGTTCCACTGCTGGGCGAGAACCGGGCCATCGTCGCGCTGGGTCTGAAACACATGGCCAAGCACCGCCGCGTGGGACTGGCCAAACTGGCCGCGGCGTCCTCATTCGACCTGGGCGACGTGACTTCCGAGAAGATTGGCTTCCAGCTTGGCCCGCGCCTTAACGCCGCGGGCCGTCTCGACAACGCCGGTGTCGCGCTGGACCTGCTCATGACCGAATGCCCCAACCAGGCCCATCAAATCGCCTCCGCGCTCGACGCAGCCAATGCGGAGCGGCGCGAGATAGAGCGGGTGATTTATGAGGAGGCCGTCGAGGAACTGGACGCCTTCTTCGGGGATCACCACCGCTCCATCGTGGTTTCCCGCGGGGGATGGCATGCGGGCGTTATCGGCATCGTCGCCTCGCGGCTCCTTGCCCGTTATCACCGGCCCGTCATCATTCTGTCCATTGACGAAGAGGGCATGGCCCGCGGCTCGGCCCGCGCCACACCGGGTTTTGACCTGATGGCCGCGCTCACCGAGTG
>CALDSM010000609.1 GCA_937923585.1 uncultured bacterium | reverse complement strand
CCGCCGTAGGCCTCCGGAATGAGAAGCCCCAGCAGGCCCAGTTCGCCCATCTTCAGGAAGGTTTCGCCGGGGAAGCGCGATTCCTCGTCAATCTGCGCGGCAATGGGGGCGATTTCGTTGCGCGCAAACTTGCGCACCATCTGCTGGATGTCCAACTGCTCGTCTGTCAGGCGAAAATCCATGCGCTTTTCCCCTCCACACGCCGCAGACGCGGCGGTGTGCGGAATACACGGGCGACGGTAAGAACGAATCCGATTCTAGCAGGAGTTTCGGATTTGTTCAATAAACTATGATTACTGAGAATAACAATGCCGGGACGCCTTCGATTCTGCTCGTAAACCCTGTGCATGATATAGTCGTAACTCAAAGGAATGGCGGATTCTTCCCGCAAAACATCGGGATCTGCCCGCCGACAGACCTGCAACGCACAGGACACACCCGCACGTGGCTTCAAAATCCGAACGCTTCCACTATGGCTGGGTCGTTCTCGCCGTCGGCACCCTGGTGGTCTACGGCGCGCTGGGGCTTGCCCGGTTTGGCTACTCGATGGTGCTGCCGTCCATGCAGGCCGGGTTGCACATGGACAATACCCACGCGGGCGGCCTCGCCACCGCCAACCTCTTCGGCTATTCGGCGCTGGCGCTCATCGGCGGCGCGCTGGCGTCCCATTACGGCCCGCGCCGGGTCATCGCAGCGGGTTTGTTCGTCGTGGGAGCGGCCATGCTACTGACGGGCCTCTCCAGGGGCTTTCTCAGCGCCGCCGTGTGGCGCTTTGTTACCGGCCTGGGTAGCGGCGCCAGCAACGTCCCTGTCATGGCGTTGCTGTCCGCGTGGTTTGTGCAGCGCCGCCGCGGAACCGCCGCCGGTATCGCCGTGGCCGGTTCCTCCCTTGCCCTGATCAGCCTGGGCCCGACGGTGCCCCCCGTGTTGCACGCCTATGGCGAAAACGGCTGGCGCGTCTGCTGGTTTGGCTTCGGCGCGATCACCCTGGTCCTGGCCCTGGCAAGCCTGCTGTTTCTGCGCGACCGTCCGTCCCAGATGGGACTGCGTCCGCTCGGCGATGACGGTCCGGAAATCCCTTCCCCGCCCGCCGCGGACGGCCTCCATTGGGGTGCAGTGTACCGCTCCCTGACCGTATGGCATCTCGGCCTGGTCTACGCGGCCTTCGGTTTCTCCTACATCATCTACATGACGTTTTTCGTGAAGCACCTCATCGCCACCGGCGGCTACACCCCCGCCGCGGCGGGCGGCCTGTTCATGACCATGGGCTGGGTAAGCCTCCTGTGCGGCGTCATCTGGGGCACGGTCTCCGACCGGATCGGGCGGAAACACGCCCTCATCATCGTCTATCTGATACACGCGGTTTCCTACGCCATTTTCGCGCTGTGGCCCGGCCCGGCAGGATTCACCCTATCGGCGATCCTCTTTGGGTTGGCGGCTTGGAGTATCCCCGCGATCATGGCGGCCGCCTGCGGAGACCTGCTCGGCCCCCGTCTTGCCCCCGCCGGACTGGGCTTCATCACCCTCTTCTTCGGCATCGGCCAGGCCCTCGGACCCAGCGTCGCCGGGCTCATGTCCGATGCAGCCGGTTCGCTCGCATCCTCGTTCCTGCTCGCGGCGGGCGTGGCCCTCATCGGCGCGGTGGGGGCGGCCCTGCTGCGCCAGTCCTCTCTGCGCAATTGCGGCACCTGACAGGAATGCAGGACACACCAATATTCGTAGTCTGATTTGCCTGGTTTCGAGATGGAGAGCTAGTTTCATGCTGATTGTTTTGGCATACTAACCCACGTCAATAGTTCGGCGGGATGATTTGCAGCCGGAGCTTTGAAATGAGATACGACATGAGCAAACACGCTCAGAAGGTCTTGATGGAGCGGCTGATTCCAGTGGAATGGGTGGAACGAACGCTGTCTCATCCGGAATTGACCTTGCCGGACCCGCAAGACTCTCTGGTAGAGCGGCGTTTCCGGCGAATTCCCGAATTCGAGGGCCGCGTGTTGCGGGTGGTTGTCAACACTGCTGTTGACCCCTGCCGGGTGGTCAGTGTATTCTTTGATAGGAGCATGCGCGACAGACTATGAGACTGCACGTGGACAAAGAGGCCGATGCACTCTATCTGCGGCTCGATGACTCGAAGATCATCGAATCGGAAGAAGTCTCGCCCGGTGTGGTGTTGGATTATAACGAGAGCGACCAAGTCGTGGGCGTCGAAATCCTGAACCTTTCCAAACGCACGCCCATGATTGACCTGGACGAACTGAGATTTCAGGCCGTCTGAAGAGGCAGGCAAAGGCAGAGGAAGAGGGGAAGCTAACCACGTTACGATGAAGCGGTACTTCTGCCCTCCCCTATCTTTCAGACCTTTACCATGCGTCCCGACCGGAATGCCTTGTATGCGGCCACGGTCACCTCGGTGGCGCGCAGACCGTCCACGCCGGTGATGGCCGGGTTGCGGCGTTCGCGGATGGATGCCACAAAATCAGCCACCAGCCCGCGGTCCAGGTCGTCGCCCCAGCCCGCCCAGACGGCGCGGCCGAGTTTGTCGTCGAACACGGTGAGCTTCTGGTTGAACGCGTCCACCGACATCACGCCCTTCTCGCCGATGAAGTCCATGGTCACGTCGCCCCAGGTGTAAAAACTCCTAGGCCGGCTCCAACTGGCGATGTGGCTGACCTGCACGCCGCCCTCCATCTCCATATGCACACTGCCGAGGTCGTCGGTCTTGAGCGCGTCCCCGTGAAGCTGGTTGCCCAGTTCGCAGTAGACCTTCGTGATTTCCTTGCCCAGCATCCAGCGGAGCAGGTCGGCCACATGCACGGTGTGATCCATGGTGGCGCCGCCGCCGCTGAGCGCGTCGTCGGAGAACCAGCCGCCGGGGCACTGCCCGTGGTTGGTGCAGGTGACCGCATAAATTTCGCCCAGTTCGCCCGCGTCAATCTGCGCCTTGGCCGCCATGATCGGCTGCGCATAGCGGCACGGAAACGCCGTGCCCAGCCCGACCTTGGCCTTCTTGCATGCGGCCACAATAGCTTTCGCGTCCTCGACGGCCGGGGCAATCGGTTTCTCGCAGAGAATCCACTTGCCCGCCGCGGCGGCCGCCTCCACCATGCCGCGATGCTTCGCGTTTTCAGAGGTGATGATCACGCCCTGCGTGTCCAGCGCGAGGAACGCCGCCTGGTCGGCGACAAAGCGCGCGCCGAACTGTTTGGCCATTGCCCTGCCGCGTTTGGCGTCGTCGTCATAGATGGCCGTCAGTTCCACATCCGGCAGCGCTTTGAGCGCCGCGGCATAGCCGAGGGCGTGCATGTGCGCAAAACTCATGATGCCGATTTTGATCGTTGACATGATGGTGTTCTCCCTCACAGCGCCACCGGCTGTCCGGTCTTGGCCGATTTCAACGCCGCCTCCGCCATGGCCACCGCGGCCATTGCGTCCCGCGCCGTCACGCGCGGCGTGCCCGTGCCGTCGAGCCACGCGGTGAACTCCTCCCATTCCGACTGGTAGGGGCTCTTTTCCACCGGGCTCATGGGCACGATCATGTTCGGCCCCGCCGCCACCGCGCGCGGCTGCGCCGACAGCGGCGCGTCGGCGCTGTCAAACTGGATCATGCCGCCGCTGCAGCAGATTTCGGCCTTCACGCGGAAGCCCGACGGCTGCGCCCAGGTGCCGATAACCGTTGCGATGAGCCCGTTCTTCATGCGCATCGTCACCTGCGAATAGTCCACCTGCACGGGCTTGGTGCGCATCAGCGCCTGGCAGAAAATGCGTTTGGGCTCGCCGAACGTGTAGCGGACCCAGTCCAGGTCGTGGATCATGCAGTCCAGCGTGACGCCGCCGCTCTGGGCGTAGTCGCGGAACCAACTCCCCGGTGCGCCCGGATAGATGCCGCCCCGTGAGATCTTGACCCAGCCCGCCTTGCCGATCTCGCCCGATTGCGCCTTGGCGCGCATCGCCTCGAACTCGTGGAAATAGCGCACCACGTGTCCGACAAAGAGTTTGACATTCGCCTTTTCCGCCGCCGCGATGGCCTTCTTGCAGTCTGCCACATTCAAACAGAAGGGCTTCTCGCAGAAGATGTTCTTTCCCGCCTTTGCCGCCGCCTCAATCAGCGCCAGATGCGTTGGCGTGGGCGTGGCGATGGCCACCAGATCCACACCCTTCGCGGCAACCGCTTTCAGCGGGTCGCTTGAGACCTTCGCGCCGAACTTCTCCGCCAGCGCCGCCGCGGCCTTGCGCACCGAATCGGCGCACAGCACAATCCTGTGCCCGCAGTTTGCGGCCATTTGCGCGTGCAGCGCGCCCATGCCGCCGCAGCCGATAATTGCCACGTTCATGCCGTTCTCCTCCTCGTTGACCGCCGTTGCCGCGCGCCGCATCCCGGCGCGCACGGGCGGAAACGGCAAAAGCATACCATTTCCCCGCGGACAACGCCACGCCAATGCGCGAACAGTCTTGTCTTAGTCCCCCTTTGAAGGGGGCAGGCCCGAAGGGCCGGGGGATGTGGGACTGGAAATGGCCTCCGTTCGAGCGCACGCCCGTGGTTCACATCCCCCGGCCCTTCGGGCCGCCCCCCTCAAGGGGGGATCAAGACAGGCGGGATTCACCGTCATGTCATAGGACCCTTTGCGCTCCGCCGCGCATGTCGCGGCGACTCATTTGCTCTCTTCTTTCCGGCGTCGCAGAATCGTCTTGACAGGCGAAACGGCTACCCAGATAATGAACTTCGACGTTGCCTTTGTTGTGGCCCGCGGCCTCTCCTTGCCGATGAGGCCGCGAATCTCGGAACCAAGAAGAGGTTTACAATCATGACCCGTGAACACACAGACATGGATCGCCGCGGCTTCCTGCTTCGCGCAGGACAGGGCATGGCCTTTACCGGCATCGCGCTCGCCATGGCCGATGAGGCGCACGCCCGCGGCAAGGTTTCTTGCGCTGACCCCCACGCGCCGAAAACGGGACGCCTGCTGAAAGACGACGAAGTCATCGGCCTCGGCATCATCGGCGTGGGCGGCATGGGCGGCGGCCATCTCGGTGAACTCCTCGCCCGCGAAAACAAGGGCGAGAAGGTTCAGGTGCGCGCCGTCTCTGATGTGTACAAACGCCGCCAGACCGGAAGCAAGACGGCCGTAAGGGATTCCGTCAAGCGGGAAGCCGAAGCCTACTTTGACTACAAGAAACTGCTGGAGCGCGACGACATCCACGGTGTTGTCATCGCCACGCCGGATCACTGGCACGCGCAGTGCGCCATGGACGCGATGCTGGCGGGCAAGGACGTCTACTGTCAGAAGCCGGTGACGCTGACCATTGAGGAGTCGCTTAAAGTGCGCGACACGGCCCTCGCGACCGGCCGCGTGTTCCAGTGCGGCGCGCAGAACTGCTCCGACGACTGGTTCTGGCAGGCGCGCAAGTTCATCAAGGACGGCGGCATCGGCGAGATCATTTACGCGCAGGCCGACTACAGCCGCAACTCGGGCACGCCCGAGAACCCCATGGGCGGCGAGTGGAACTACAGGATTGACCCCGACGCGTCGGACGACCCCAAGGCGGGCGAAGGCTACATTGACTGGAAGCAGTGGCTCGGTCCGGCGCCAAAGCGCCCCTTCTCCCAGCAGCGCTTCTTCCAGTTCCGCAAGTACTGGGACTATTCCGGCGGCATTGCCACGGACCTGCTGTACCACTACCTCGCGCCGCTCATCATCGCGCTCGACGCCAAGGCCCCCGAGCGCGCCATGGCCGGCGGCGGCATCTACGTCCAGCACGACGACCGCGAGGTGCCCGACACCTTCCTGGTGACGCTCGACTTCCCGGACGACTACAGCATTGTCATGACCTCGTCCATGGCCAACAGCCAGGCCAACCCTCCCATGATTCGCGGCCACCGCGCCACCATCCGCCCCGCCGAGGGCGGCATGAAGGTCACCGCCGAACCGCAGTTCAAAGAGTGGTTCAAGGGCAAGTACGGCGCGGAGGAGATCTTTGTGGCCAAAGAGCCCCGGCTGGACCACATGGGCAAGTGGCTCGAATGCATGCGCACCCGCGAAGAGACCCACTGCACCGCCGAGACCGCCTACCGCGCCATGGCCGGCGTGAAAATGGCCTGCGACTCCTACCGCCAGGAAAAGTTCATCTTCTGGGACAACGACAAGGAAAAGTACGTTCGCAGCCATCCCCGCCCGAACCGCACCTCGAAGTTCCCGGCCTGACCGGCAGCGCCTTACTGGGAGCGCCGGCGTCCCGCCGGCTCTTTCGCGCCCAACGACCAAACCCCAAGAAAGCCGGCGGGACGCCGGCGCTCCCAGTGAGGCGCTCCCAGTCTAGTACATTCCGTGCGGGTCTAGGTCTATCTTGAGGCGCACCTTGTCGCCCGAATGCTCCGCGGCGAAGCGTTCCCGCGCAGCGCGGGCCGCGGCGTTGACGTGGGCGCTGCTGCGGGAGAAAGCGGCGAGGTTCCAGCGGTAGTACTTGTTGACGCGGCGCACGGCGGAGGGCGCGGGGCCGACGAGTTCGACGTGCTCCAGCCCGTTTGCGCGCAGGTGCTCCTTGAGCGCGTTGCGCAGGCGGAAGCTTTCCCGCGCGGCGAGTTCGGGGTCTTCGGATTCGATGAGGAAATGGGCCATGCGACGGAAGGGGGGATAGCCCGCGTTGCGGCGGTGCTCGATTTCCTTCTCGTAGAACGCGGCGTAGTTGTGCGTGGCGGCGGCGGCGATGGCGTAGTGCCGGGGCCGGTAGGTCTGGATGAAGACCTCGCCGGGCTTGTCGCCGCGCCCGGCGCGTCCCGCCACCTGCGTGAGCAGTTGGAAGGTCTGCTCCGCCGCGCGGAACTCGGGCAACGCGAGTCCGCTGTCGGCGTTGATCACGCCGACGAGCGTGACGCCGGGATAATCGTGTCCCTTGGCGAGCATCTGCGTGCCGATGAGGATGTCAATTTCGCTCTTGGCGAAGCGCCCGAGGATCTTCGCGTGGCCTCCCTTGCCCGCCGTGGTGTCGGCGTCCATGCGCTCGACCCGCGCGCCCGCAAAGGCCCGCATGAGGTAGTCCTCGCCCTTCTGCGTGCCCAGGCCCAGGTAGACCAGCGGCGCAAAGCCGCACTTGTCGCAGTGGGGCGGGCGGGCGCGCTCGGCGCTGCAGTAGTGGCACTTCAGCACGCCGCCGCTGCTGTGGTAGGTCATGCTCACCTGGCAGTTCTCGCACCCGGCGACCCAGCCGCACTGCGGGCACAGCACCACCGGCGCAAAGCCGCGCCGGTTGAGCAGCAGGATCACCTGCTCCCGCGCGGCGACACGCAGGTTGACGGCCTCCTCCAGCGCGCGGGACAGCACGATCTGGCCGCTCACCTCGCGGGCCTCCTCGCGCATGTCCACGAGCCGCACTTCGGGCAGCACGCCGCGGGTGGCGCGCTGTGTCAGGTCGAGCCGCACCGACTTGCCGGTCTCGGAGTTGTGGTAGGACTCGATGGACGGCGTGGCCGAGCCGAGCACGCACACGGCCTTCAGTGCGCGGGCGCGCATGATGGCCACGTCGCGCCCGTGGTAGCGCGGCGACTCGCCCTGCTTGTACGAGTTGTCGTGCTCCTCGTCCACGATGATCATGCCGAGCCGCGGCAGCGGCGCGAACACGGCCGACCGCGCGCCCACCACGATGCGCACCTCGCCGCGCTGGGCGCGGCGCCACTCGTCGGCGCGCTCGCCGTGGCTCAGGCCGCTGTGCAGCACGGCAATGTCGCGCTGGAACCGCGCGTAGAACCGGCCCACCGTCTGCGGCGTGAGCGAGATCTCCGGCACAAGGATGATTGCGTCGCGGCCCAGCGCGAGCACGCGCTCGATGGCCTGCAAATAGACCTCGGTCTTGCCCGAGCCGGTGATGCCGCGCAGCAGGAAGGTCTGGTAGCGGCGCGCTTCGGCGGCCGCGCAGATGGCGCTGTAGGCGGCATGCTGCTCCGGGTTGAGCGGATGCTTCTCCGCCGACTTCGGGT
Organism: uncultured bacterium; assembly: GCA_937923585.1. Lineage (GTDB taxonomy): Bacteria > Hydrogenedentota > Hydrogenedentia > Hydrogenedentales > CAITNO01 > CAITNO01. The sequence goes on along the minus strand of CALDSM010000609.1, from coordinate 9,541 downwards.
CGGCGGCGATGTCGGGCGCGCGGTACAGTTCGCGCTCGAAACGCTCAATGAGTCCGCGTTCTTCCAGTGCGGCAAGAATGGTGCTGTTCACACGGTGCTTGTCGTAGAGTTCCGTGGCGGCGCGCTCCGGTTCGCCGTGCAGCAGATCAAGATAGACGGAAGCCTGCTTGGGTGCGCGCCGCTGGAACGCGGCGAGCTCCTCCGTTTCCGGCACCTTTGCCTCGATGAGCCGCGCCCAGGTCTCGGTGAGCACCGACACGCCGGGTGCGCCGGGATCCGTTTCGGCCGCGAGCACGCCGCGCTTGACGAGCGTTTGCAGTGTGTTGCTCAGCGCCATGCCGCCGACCGCGCCGCTCAACTGCCGCGACGTCAGCGGTCCCCGCGCGCGGATGGCCGCGAGCACTCCCGCCTGCTTCTCCGAAAGCCGTCCCGGATTGGCGTCGGGGTCAACGATGCGGTAGCGCACCTTCACCGCACCCTTCACGCCTGCGGGCAGCGCACACTGGAGCGCCTCGCCCCAGGCGCAGCAGTAGTAGTCGGCGATCCAACGGCAGAGATGCAGCATTTCCGGCGTGAACACCGGCTCGGCGTCCGGCAGGTCCACCAGCGGCTTTACCTTCTCGACGGCGGTGTCGGCGCTGACGGCAACGATGTAGCCCGCCTCGATGCGGTTGCGCATGGGCGCCAGCGCGCGCATGCCGGGCCGCGCGCGGTCCCGAAGCGATTCGGGAACCGCATAGGTGAATGCCTGGTCCACCGCGAGCGGAAAGACGATGTCGGCGTAGCGGGGTGGGGTCATGGCGTACCACCAAGAATACTATCTCTTCCCCTCGTTCCCAAGTTGCACTTGGGAACGCACTTGCCCGCGAAGTTGTACTTCGCGCTTGGGAACGCGAAGTACAACTTCGCGAACTTGGGTGTTCCCAAGTACAACTTGGGAACAAGGGGAAGGGGAAGGGGAAGGGGAAAGCGGCGGAACGGCCGCGCGCACTCAAAAAGGGCATTCATGGCTGTCAACGCCCCAAACCCGCGCGGCGCAGCAACCCTCCGGCCGTGGCAAGCACGGACTCGCGGTTCGCCGCATCCAGCAGCCCAAACCACCCGACCAGGCAGAACGCCGCCAGAATGGCCGCGCGTGCGCCCAACGAGACCAGGCCCGGCAGCGTGCAGGCGCCCAGCACCAGCAGCATGCACAGCACCGACACACCGTACAGGGCGAGAATGCGCCGCATGTTGTGCGGCAGGGGATAGACGATGCGCTGTGTGACGAGATAGGTCAGCCCAAGTTCAAATGCAAATGCGAGGAAAGTGGAGGCCGCCGCGCCGACGATGCCGTAGTGGAGAATGAACCAGTAGGTGACGGCCAGCTTGACCGCGCAGGAGACCAGCGTCGTCCACATGGCCCAGATGGTCCGCTTGGAGATGCCGATGCCCGCGTTGACCACCTGCACCGCGCCGTTGATCGCATAGGAGTAGGCGATCCAGGGGATGACCGCCGCCGCGCCCGCGTAGCCCGCTTTCGGCGCAAACACGAACAGCAGTTCGGGCGTGCAGCAGGCGACGGCCGTGGCGCCGGAAAACAGCACCACCTGCAACAGGTAGCCGGTGTGCGCGATTTCGTGCGCACCGCCGTCGGGCCGGGCGGCCATCTTCATGGCCGACGGCGGCCACGAAAGCTGGAGCGCCTGCGTGAAGAGCGCCATCAGCATGCCCACGCGGAATCCCAGGCTGTAGGGGGCCATTTCCTTCAGGTCCACCAGGTGGCTCAGGAAATAGCGGTCGGCGATGGTCAGCACGGCCACGCTCACGCCCATGGGCACCAGCGGCAGTGCGAAGCGCAGCATGTCGCGCAGGATGTCCACGCGGAACACGGGCCGTAGCCAGGACCGGCACACCCACAGCGTGGCAACCGCGAGAAAGGCCAGCCCGGCCAGATCGCCCCAAAGCGCGCCCGAAACGCCTTTGCGCATGCCCAGCACGAGCACCAGAATCACGGCGGGGCCGATGATTCCGCGGACCACGTTGAGCCCCGCGTAGGCGACGCTGCGCTCCATGGTGCGCAGCAGCGACAGGCCCTGCTTGCCCAGTGCGGTGGCGCTGGCCAGCAGCACGACAATCCGAATCAGCCCGGCATGATCCGTCGAACCGAACACCGCCAGCGACATCCACGGCGCTGCCAGCAGGCCGGCAGTCAACAGCACCGCATGCAGCCCCGCCACGAAATACAGGCTCGTGTTGAACGCGGCAATCTTCCGGCGCTCGTCCGGGTACTCGTGGTAGAAGCGCAGCACGGCGGGCGACATGCCGAAATCGAGCATGGGGAACAGCAGCAGCAGCGTGGTGTTGCAGAGATCCCACACCGAGAACTCGGCGGGCGAGAACACGCGGGTGAACACCGGCACCAGCAGGAACGTTACCCCGCGGTTGAGCACCAGGCCCGCCATGTAAATGAACGTGTGGCCCAGGGTCTTGCCGAAACGGCTCATTCGACGGCGGCCTCCCCCGCCGTACCGCAGGCGTCCCGCCTGCCTCCGTCGGCACCGGTATCCGGCTGCTGCTCGCGCAGCAGCACGAGCACCAGGCCCATGCTCATGTACAGCACAATCAGCCCGGACACCCAGGCCGGCTCGAAGGTGTAGTGCGCCAGCGTGCACAGGTACCCGGAAAACAGCGCGACGGCAACAGGCTCATGGACCGGATCAATGCGGCGGATGCGCCGCCACAGGTGCAGGCAAAACAGCCCGTGGATGGCAAGAAAGAGCCCCAGCCCCACCGGCCCGGTCTGGTAGAGCAGGTCAAGAAAGATGTTGTGCGTGGTGCCCCGTATGTACTGGAAAGTGCCCGCCGTGGTTTTCTTGGGATAAACAAGGTCGTCGCCCAGGCCCTTGCCCAGGACAGGGTGTTCTGCATAGTTCAGGAGCGCCTGCCGGTATGCGTAAAAGCGGGTGTCCGAGTCGGAGGACATGGGCGTGCCGAAACTGGCGATGCGCTCCTTAAGCATGAAGACCACCTTGTCCGCCTTGCCCGAAAACAGGAAGAACGCGCTGCCCGCACCGACCGCCAGCACCGTCAGCACCACCGCAAGGCGCAGTGCGATGCCCACGACGCCCTTGCCGCGGTTGCGCGCCATGATCGCAATCACGAACGCCGGCGCCAGCACCGCCTCCGCTATGCCCATGCGCCAGCCGCTCAGGCACATCAGCGCGGCCGCCAGCGCCGCCACCAGAAAGGCCGCCAGTTTCAACCGCCGGGTCCGTTTTGCCGACAGGATGGCCGTGCAGTACGCCACCAGCAGCGCCAGGCTCACCACCTCGTCGTCCACCAGTAGGCGCGGAAAGATGTTGACCTCGTCGTTGGGGTAATAGTAATGGCCCGTGGCCAGCCGGTACAGGCCGAACAGGAGCGCAATCCCGCAGCCCGCCAGCAGTGCGGCGGGGATCAGGCGCAAATGTCTCCGGGTGTACCGGAAGCCCAGCGGCAGGAAGAACACCCAGGCATAGAAGCACAGGCGCCGAAAATCGCCGACAACATCGCGCGGGATGAGGCCGTGCGCCAGGCCGTTCAGCGCCGAGAGAACGCCCCAGCAGGTGGCCGCGACCAGCAGGAATGCCAGCCGCCACTCCGTCCGCGACAGCTCAAAGACCGGGGCTGTCCCCCGGCGTATCCCCGCCACGGCGGTCTGCAGGACCATCGCGCCAAGCAGGAAGACCAGGAAGTCGCCCATGTACACCTTGAAGCCGCCCACATGAACGGGCAGGAAATCCATCGCCTGCCGGAAGCCGAGCGCCGTCGAAAAGAATCCCAGTCCCGCCCAGGATGCGAAGGGAAGCAGGAGCAGGCACACCGTGCCCGCCAGCAGGAGCACGAGAAACTTCTCCTTCCAAACCCCCGCCAGCACGATCGCCACCACAAACAGGAAGCCCCCCGCATGGGCAAGACGTTCCCAAACGGTCGTGGCAGGGGCGGCGGTGTCGGTGGATTCAGTCATGGGTGTTTTTTCCGCGCGCCAGCATAACAAGCCGCGGCCTGCGCAGTAAACCCGGCGCCGTTGTCGCCGGCCCCCGTCGCGGCCCGCGACGGTTTCTTGCAGGTCGGGGCGGACATTCTTGTCTGCCCCGCGCTGAACTTTGGCTGGGGCTCAGCCGTTCCCCGTTCGTCCGCATCCGTCACTGCCGGTCCGTGTTCGTCCGTGCAGGGCGGCGGCTCACTGCCTCGACGCGGGGCCAATGATGGGCCGGAGCCAGTCCGCTATCTGGTTCATCGCGTTCGGGTGGAACGCGAACAGATCCGTGCCCAGCGACGCGCACGCATAGTGCTGAATCTCGCTGTAGGCGGGCGCGGCCGCCTTGAGCGTCGTGGCGGAACTGGCCGAATAGGCCTCGTTGTCGCAGGTGACGAGGAGCACCGGGCAGTCCTTGAGCCTGCGGATGTCGTCTTCCACGTTCAACCCGTACAGGTCAAGGCCGGGCGAGAGCATTACCACGGCCTGCATGGACAGGTCGGCCAGCGCGAATTTGAGCGCCAGGCTCGCACCCAGTTCCTCACCCATGACGGCAAGATCCTTGGGGTTTGCCCCCGCGGCCACCAGCGCGGCGCCGGCCGCCCGCAAGTCCGCCAGCGCCGCCGACCAGCCGTCGAATCCGGATTGAACATCCCTGAATTCGAGCGGCTTGCCGTCCCCGCCGGTGCGGCTCCCGCCGTGGCCGCGCAGGTCAAAGGCGACCGTCATGTACCCGGCCTGCCGCAGTGTCTCCGCCAAACCGTCCCAGGAAGACCGGCTGGAGCCGTAGCGGTGAACGAGGATGATCCCGGGCGGGGAGGTGCGGTCGGGTCGGCGCAGCGTTGCGGCGAGGGCCAGTCCGTCGTCGGTGCGCAGCACCGGATGCTCCTCCGACGGCGGCTTGGGGCTGGAACAACCGCACAGCGCGGTCGCGAGTGCGAGGATGAGCGGGCCGCGCCGAAAAAGAACGGAGGGACGCCGCCCCGAGGCGCGAACGTCCCTCCGGATCAGGAAAGGCTCAGCCAAGCTTGAAGACACTCTGGAGTTTCATCGCAAGGGTCATGTCGCCCTTGATCTTCAGTTTGCCGGTGAGGAAAGCCATCTGGCCGTTCAACTGTCCCTTGAGCAGGGCGAGAAAGTCGGCGTCCGCCATCGTCAGTTCGATGTTCGCCTTCTCCGCCGCGCCTTCGGTGACGACGACGTCATCGTTGGCGATCGCAACCGACCACACCTGGGCGTCATCGCCGGTGATGTTGAACTGGTACGTTGCGGTCATGCCCGCAACCTTGCTCTTGTCCACCGCAGCGGTAACGCCTTCAAAAAACGCGCGAACTTCCGACATGGTCCAATCCTCCGAGGTTGATCACAATATCCTGACCCCCGCCCGGCATCACTTGACCGTGCGGCAGCCCGTTGCACGAACCATAATTTAGCACATTTCCCTGCTTGTGCAAAAGATTCCCCGCGGCTAGCGAACGGTGTCCCCGCCCTCCAGGGCAAGCTTGAACACATAGGCGTGGCGGCAAGGCATCTGGTCAATGTTTAGAACCGGCGGCGCCACCAGAATCTTCCCGTTCTCAACGCGGGCGTCCAGCGCCTGGTCCACGCCGAGCATGACGGCTTTGACGGTCTTCGCGCCAACTGTGTTCTCGATGTTTAGTCCGTCACCCGGCCACTTCAGGCAAATGGCATAGACTGCGCCGTCCTTCTGGGTGAACTTAACATCATCCAGCTTGGGTGCCTTGTCCCAACGTTTCGTACCGTAGATGGCGTCGCCGTTCACTTTGAGCCACTCGCCCATGTCAAGGAGGCGTTGCTGCATGATGTCGGGGATGCGGCCGTCCGCCGTGGGACCGATGTCGAGCAGCAGGTTGCCGCCGCGGCTGGCCGTGCCGATGAGCAGGTGCAGCAGTTCGGTGGCGCTGCGGTAGTCCTCGGCCGCCTCATTGCGGTTGTAGCCGAAGGACTTGCCCATGCCCTGGCATTCCTCGAAACGGCCCTCGTCAATCATGTGGCCGCCCTTCGAGATGCCGCCGTATTCGGGCGTGGCGAAGCCGCCGTGCTGGTCGCGGCATTCCTTGCCCCACCGGTCGTTGACCACCACATCCTTGGACGCCTTCGACTCGTTGAACAGCCACGCGAGGAACTCCGGGGCGCGCCACGTCTCGCTCGGGTGGTCCCATTCGCCGTCGGGCCAGATGATGTCGGGCTGGTAGCGCTGGACCAGGTCCTTCAACTGCGGCAGCATGTGCAGGTCCACATACCGGTTCACGTCCTCCTTGTACAGCGGGTTGTACCACTCGTAGATGGAGTAGTAGAAACCCATGCGCAGCTCCTGTTTGCGCACCGCCGTGATCAGGTCGCCCGCCAGGTCACGGTGCGGGCCGATGTCCATCGCGTTCCAGTTCCAACTATGCTGGTCGGGCCACAGCGAGAATCCCTCGTGGTGCTTGGAGGTCAGCACGATGTACTTCGCGCCCGACCGCTTAAAGATGTCCGCCCACTGGTCCGGGTCGAACAGTTCCGCCTTGAACAGGGGCGCAAAGTCCTGGTACTGGAAATTGGCCCCGTAGGTCTTCTCATGGAATTTCCAGGTCGGGCCGTTCTTGTCCTGCATGTGGTTCCAGTACCACTCGGCGTAGGCGTCCTTCGCCCCCCACGAGGGCACTGAATACACGCCCCAGTGGATGAAGATGCCGAACTTCGCGTCCTGGAACCATTGCGGGCTGGGCCGCTGGTCCAAAGACTCCCAGGTGGGCTTGTAGTCCTGCGCGGACAGGATGGTCATCAGTGCAATGGCCGAAAGTGTACCCATGGTGCCTCCTTGCGTTCAGTTCGATGCCGCCCAATGCTCTGCCATGGTACCCCCGCACCCCGCCGCGCGTCAATGGTTTGCTGGGAGCGCCGGCGTCCCCGCCGGCTGAGTTCACTCTGGGCACCCTAACGGAACGGCTTTCTATTCCATCTGCTCTTTGGCTGCTTTCGTGAAGGGGAATTCAAGGCTGAGGTACGCGAGCACGCCCACGTCTCCCGAACTGGGACCGGTGCCGATGGGCACCGCAATGCCCGGCACAATCTGCAGGCCCGACCTGCAGTTGATCGCAAACCGTGCGCCGGGGCTGATGTAGAACGCATCCTCCCGGTCCGTCCTTCCGCCGGCCCCAACGGTTTCCGTTGAGGTCCAGACCGATTCAACCAGCAACTGCGCGTTGCGGTTCAGGGCGAAAATCACACTGGCGCCCAGGTTGTAGCCGAGCGTGTCCGCCCGGTCCCCGTGGATGCCCTCGCTGTTCGGGACGTAGGTCAGTCCCGCGTTCCAGTGGGTCACCCACCGGTTCCCCAGTTCCAGGCTGACCGGAAGGTTGGCCTGCACGCCGACCGCGCCCGCCCCGGTCCCGCGCGCGGCCTTGCCCGTGGGGAGAATGAGCGAGAGGCGCGGCGACACGGCCAGCCGGTCCTTCATCACCAATTGATACCGGTAGTTGAGCATTACGTCTCCCAGGTCCGGCCCCTTGTCCGGTTCATCCACCGAAAGTACGGGGATGGTGTAGGACAACTGATGGCGCTGGTCCGGCACGGGCCATTCCTGCGTGAAGGTGTACACCCAGTCCCGCCCGCGGTAGTGGCTAAAGGCCTGAATGTTCTGCAGCACCCCCGCTTCCTGGTTGTAGGCCTCCTCCATCAGGAACAAATTGTCCTGGATGGCCCGAATCATCGGCGGAGCATCCTGGCTGTCCTCAGCCCAGGTTCCCGCCTGGATGCCGAGCGACAGCCCGGCAACGAAGCTCGCCGCAGTCAGAATTGACAGAACATACCTGCCTGTCTGGTCTGCTTTCACCTTCATTCCTTGATTCACGGTAAGACCTCCACTGGTTGGCAGCGTCCGGTTTTCAGTCTGACGCATGGCCGCAAAGGGCAACCACTGCAACGCTCTGCCCATTCCTGGGCATACAACCGCCCCGAGACGATCTGCATTAAGTTCGATTGTATACCATACTGAACAAGAAATCAATATGCATAACACAGGCCCGGATTCCAGTGTGCCCGGCTCGGATTCATACGCGGTTTGGTTGTGTTCCGGCGCGACACAGGTCAAACCTGCCCCATGGCAGGGGAATAGCGGCGGGTGGCAGGGCTGTTGTTGCACCAAATGCGCGTGGAAATGCGCAGGGACGGTTCTGTTATACTCCGCGTTTCCCCCATGGTGTGTCGGCGAAAGCGTGGCGCGGGGGTGGGAGCATTTTCAAAAAGCGAGGTAATTGACGCCGTGGCGCAACTGTATTGTGGCGTGGATTTTGGCACGACCAACTCCAGCGTGGCCGTATCCGACGGCGTGTCGGCGCAGGTGCTGCACCTGGACGACACCAACGATCCCGGCACGTCGCTGCCGTCGCTCCTGTATATCACGCGCGACGGCGAATCCATCGTGGGCCGCGCCGCGGCCAATGCGTTCATAGACCGCAATGTGGACCGAGAGGTCATTCTCAAGCAGATTGATCTGGGCGTTGAGATAGAGGCGTATGTCGCCTCCGAACCGGACAAGAGCGAGAGTTACCGTCCCGGCGCGGTGGACCCGGAGCGCCGCGAGTCGGTCCGGGCGCGTGCCATGGTCGAGATCAATTCGCCCGGCCGCCTGTTCCAGTCGCTCAAGACGCTCCTGCGCCACCGCGGCTTCAAGGGCACCGAGGTGTTCGGCACGCATTACCAGATCGAGGAACTGGTCTCGGTCATCCTGCGCCGCATCAAGGCGGCCGCGGACCAGGCCGCGGGCGAAGCCGTGACCAAAGCGGTGTTCGGAAGGCCGGTGCGTTTCTCCAAGGACAAGGATGAGGACCAGGCGGCCGAACACCGCCTGCTTACCGCCGCCCACCTGGCCGGTTTCAGCGAAGTCACCTTCTTCTACGAGCCTGTGGGCGCCTGCGTCGAGTATGCCGTCGCCTCCGAGGAGGAGCAGCGGCTCATGGTGGTGGACATCGGCGGCGGCACCTGCGACGTGTGCATCATGGAATTTGGCGGCGGGCACGGCCCGGCGCAGCGCCTGGCCGAAAGCCGCATCCTCGGCGTGTCCGGCGTCCCCGTCGCGGGCGACGCGATAGACCGCGAGATCGTCCGCAGCAAGCTGTTCCCCGTGTTCGGCAGCCGCGCGCGCTACGGCCCGAACAAACTGCCCATGCCCCAGTTCGTCTACAACCAGATTCTCGACTGGCAGAACCTGTACAAGCTGAACACCGAAGAGACGATCAACTGGCTGCTTGCCGCCGAGGCCAGCAGCGACCATCCCGAGGGGCTGCGCGCGCTGCGCTATCTCATCCAGCGCAATTTCGGCTATCCCATCATGCGCGAGGTGGAGGCGGCGAAGAAGCGCCTGTCTTCGGACATGGAAACGGGCATCTCCCTGCACTACGAGGACATTCACCTCGACGAGCGGCTCGAACGGCACGAATTCTCGCACATCATCGAGGACCAGCTTCATGTCATGCTGGGCACCATCGAGGAGGCCAGATCGGAAGAGCACACGTCTGAACTCCAGTCACGATCAGA
>CALDSM010000608.1 GCA_937923585.1 uncultured bacterium | reverse complement strand
GCAAAGTAAGCTTACTCCGAGGCAAAGTAAGCTTACTCCGAGGCAAAGTAAGCTTGCTCCGAAGCAAAGTAAGCTTCCTGAACTGCGGCCTTTCCTTTCTCGGAAATCGGGGCGGCAACTTCTTGGTTAACGGCGTGGTCGCCTCAAAACGGGCAATTTGCCCGAAATCGGGCGGCGGCGCAGGTGCCGCGGGGTGTTGCGCAATTCTTACTGTACTCCGGGCAAACCTTTGGCATAGAATAGGTTAAGTTTCTCTGCCGCCGGGTGCGGGCGGATTTATTGTGAGTGGCACGGCATTTGCCTTTGCTCACACGGCCATTTCGGCCAAGCATGGGAGCCCGAGAAGTGCCTTCTTGGGAAAACGCGCATTTTGGAGACGGTTGTATGATCAAGGCAAAGCGTCTGACGATGCATTACGGGCCCGTGGTGGCTCTCGAAGACGTGTCCTTCGAGGTGAACCAGGGCGAGATCGTCGGTTTGCTCGGCCCGAACGGCGCCGGCAAATCAACGACCATGAAGATCCTGACCACCTACCTGCACCCCACGCGGGGCACGGCGGAGGTGGGCGGGGTGGATGTGCTGAAGGACCCGGTGGAGGTTCGCAAGCGCATCGGCTACCTGCCCGAAATCCTGCCGCTGTACATGGACATGGAGGTCCGGGCCTACCTGGATTTCGTGGCGCGGGCGCGCGGCCTGAGCGGCGGCACGCTCAAGACCCGCATTGACGCGGTGCTGGACACCTGCGGCCTGCGGCCGATGTACCGCAAGGTTGTCCGCGAACTGTCCAAGGGCTACAAGCAGCGCACGGCGCTGGCCCAGGCGCTGGTGCATGATCCGGACGTGATCATCCTGGACGAGCCCACCTCGGGCCTCGACCCGCACCAGATCCTCGAGATTCGCCATCTCATCGAGAACCTCGCCAAGAACAAGACGGTCATCCTGTCCACGCACATCCTGCAGGAGGTGCAGGCGACGGCGGACCGCATCGTCATCATCAACCGCGGCCGCATCGTGGGCGACGGCACCATTGAGTCGCTGCGCGAGCGCGCCAAGGACTGCGAGCGCACGTCGGTCGCGGTGGAGGGCGCGCGCGAGGAGACCGAGCGGCTGCTGTCGGGCGTGCAGGGCGTGCGCAAGGTGGAGTATGCCGGCGACACGGACGGCTGCCCCTCGTTCCTGCTGTACAGCCCCTCCGGCACGCGCCCCTGGCGCGAGGTCAATGAACTGGCCCGGACCAAGGGCTGGAAGCTGCGTGAACTGGGCGACCGCCCGCTGACGCTGGAAGAGACGTTCCTTCGGCTGACCGAGCGCGCGGGCCAGGCCGCGGGCCGCGACTAGGAGACCCGGACAATGCGAAACATGATTGCAATTCTTCGCCGTGACCTGGGGGCCTACTACACCTCCCCCATCGGCTACATCTTCATGATGGTGTTCGTCACGCTCAGCGTGGGGCTCTACATCACCTCCTTCTTCGTGTTCCCCATGGCCGACATGCGGCCGTACTTTGACAACCTGCCGCTGCTGCTGTGCGTGTTCATCCCCGCGGTGACCATGCGCATCTGGGCGGAGGAGCGCAAGGAGAACACCTGGGAGATGCTGCTCACCTTCCCCATGAAGGGGTGGGAGCTGGTGATGGGCAAGTTCTTCGCCGCGCTGATCTTCTACATGCTGACCCTGGCGTCCACGATCACCGTGCCCGCCATGCTGTTCAGCCTGGGCAACCCCGATCCGGGCGCGGTCGTCGGCGGCTACTTCGGCACGCTGCTGATGGGCTCGTTCTTCCTGTCGCTGGGCATCCTGTTCTCCGGCTTCTTCAAGGACCAGATCGTCGCCTTCGTGGTGACGCTGCTGACCTGCCTGGGCTTCTTCCTCGTGGGCACGGACTTCATGTCCTCCTACCTGGACGGGCGCATCAGCGGGCTGGGCTCGGTGATGGCCGACCTGCTCGGCGTGTTCACCCACTACGGCGGCTTCACCCGCGGCGTGATTGACGTGGCCGACGCGGCCTTCTTCCTGGTCTGGATCGCGGTGTTCCTGTCGCTGAACGTGCTTTACATTGACGGCCGCAGCCGTCCCGGCGCGCGCACCATGTTCGCGGCGGCGACGGTGATGTGCATCGCCATCGGCATGCTGTTCAACTACGTGGTGGCCGGAACGAGCATCGCCCGCGCCGACCTGACGCAGAACAGCGTGTACACCATTTCCCAGGCGTCCAAGGACATCATCTCCGGGATTGACAGCGAGGTGCAGGTGAAGCTGTACATCACCTCGAAGGACAAGATGCCGACGCAGATGCGCAACCTCGAGCGCGACATCTCGGACAAGCTGCGCGACCTGAAGGCGGCCTCGGGCGGAAAGATGAACTTCGACACGGTCTATCTTGACGCCGCCAACGTGCGCTACACCGAGCCCAAGATGAAGGATGACAAGGAGAAGAAGACCGAGGAAGAGACCCTGGAGCAGCGCATGCTGGACAAGGGCATCGAGCCCTTCGCCGCCCAGGCGATGAGCCAGGACGAAATGACCAGCAAGCTGGTCTACTCCAGCCTCGGCGTGGCCTACAAGGACAAGCCCGAGGAAATCATCCCGCAGGTCATTTCGGACGAGATGGCGGGCCGCGGGCCGTCGGCGGCCACCGTGCCCGTGTCGCAGCTCGAATACCGGCTGGTCAACACCATCTACAAGATGACCCGCCCGAAGAAGGCGGTGGTGGCGCTGGTGGCGCCCAAGGACCGGATTGACCCGCAGATGCGGCAGATGCTGATGCAGATGGGCCAGCGCGTGCCCGAGGCCGAGGACCCCTACGAGTCGGTCCAGCAGATTCTCGAATACGAGAAGTATGACGTGAAGCGGGTGGACCTGACCAAGGAAAGCCCCATGCCCGAAGACTGCGACACGCTGGTGGTGCTCAACCCCACCGCGATGAACGAGCGCCAGCTTTGGGAGATCAACCGGGCGTTGTGCGCGGGCAAGTCGGTCGTGCTGGCCGTGCAGACCTACGAGTGGAACTACGAGGTCACGCGCGACGGCATCCGCATGCAGCGCGAGGACATCCAGGCGGGAAAGGGCAACCCGATGATGGGGCAGCAGCCGGCCGGCGGCCCGAAGATCAACGACCTGCTGAAGGAATACGGCGTCACCGTCAGCGACGCGGTGCTGATGGACAAGAACTCGGTCACGCTAACGGTGCCGGGCAGGGGCCAGGGCCTGCAGGCGCTGATGGGCCAGCCGGTCGCGTCGCCGACCCACATCCTGGTGACCAATTCCAGCATGAACCAGGACTCGCCCATCACCAACCGGCTCTCGGGCATTCTGTACCTGTGGGGCACGGCGCTGGACATGGACAAGGCAAAGCTGGACGCGTCCGGACTCAAGTCCGACGTGCTCATGTCCAGCAGTCCGCAGTCGTGGAGCGTCGGCGCCAAGGAACCCATGACTGAGGCGTCCTTCAAGGAGCCCGAATCGGGCACCAAGCCCTACCCCCTGATGGCGCTGGTTACGGGCCAGTTCCCGGATGCGTACAAGGACAAGCCGCGCCCGGCCTATCCGAAGGCCCAGCCGCAGCCGGGCATGCCGCCCGAGCCTGAGACGCCGGACAACGAGCCGGAGGCCAAGCCGATCGAGCCGAAGCCCGGAAAGCTGATCCTGCTCGGCTCCGCCGAGATGTTCCGCAAGAATTTCATGCAGGGCGGCGGTTCCGCGGGCGGACTGGACCTGTTCCTGAACATGGTGGACGGCGTCACGCTGGACGACCGGCTGGTGGACGTGCGCGGGCGCAAGCCGATTGACCGCATGATCGTGAAGCCGGAGGAAAGCGTCAAGACCGTGTGGCGCCTGGTGAACTACGGGCTGGCCAACGTGGTCATCGCCGGCGTGGGTGTGGCGTTCTTCGCGCTGCGCCGCCGCTCGCGCAATGCCTACACCATGGCCCAGTCGCGCGCAAACTAACCGGAAACATGCCGCGCCGGTGAAAAGGCGCGTGGAGATTGAATGTCATGAAGGCAAAGAAACTTGTTCCGTTCCTTGTCATTCTGCTGGTGCTGGCGGGCCTTGCGCTGCTGCGCAAGAACGCCGAGAACAAGCCGGTCTCGATTGTGAAGCAGGTGAACCTGCAGACACTGGTTCCCGAGGGGCTCATTTCGGCGAACATCGCCAAGGTGGAGATGTTCGCCGGGGCCAAGCCCGACCAGAAGGTCGTGCTTGAGAAGAAGGACGACGCGTGGCGCGTGGCGAGCCTGTTCAACGCGCCCGCCAACGCCGATGACACGGCGAAGTTGCTCGACAAGATCCTCGCCATGAAGGGCGAGTTCCGCGGCAGCGCCGAGAGCGACGAGAAACTCGCCAGTTACGACCTCAAGGACGATCAGGCTTTCCACGTGTGCGCCTACAAGGCGGGCGAGGACAAGCCGGTGGTGGACCTGCGCATCGGCAAGGCGCCGGACTACAAGTCCGTGTTCGTCCGCCGCGCCGACGACAAGAAGGTGTACGTGGAGTCCACCAACCTTAAGCGCGAAGCCGGCGTGACCGAGCCGCCCAGCGGCGAAGACACGCCGAAGCCGGCGGCCGCGGATGACGGCGCGGTTCCGAAGTCGTCCAAGTGGATCAAGAAGGAGCTGGCCAAGTTCGAGAAGGACAAGATTACCAAGCTTGCCCTGAACACGCCGGACAAGGCGCTGGCTTTCGAGCGTTTTGAGAAGCCCAAGCCGGAAAAGCCGGCAACCACCGAAGGCGAAGGCGAGGGCGAGAAGCCGGTCGAGCCCGCGAAGCCGGAATACGAGTGGAAACTGACCTCGGGCGGTTTCAGCCCAACCTTCAGCGAGACCAGCCTTCAGGGGGTGCTGAACGCCTTTACCACCATCAACGTGAGCGACGTGCTTGACCCGGCCAAGAAGGCCGAATACGGTCTCGAATCACCGCAGTTCAAGGCGGTGGTTTCCGTGGACGGGCAGGGCGACACCGTGCTGCTGGGCGGACGCCCCAAAATGAACGACGACTGCTACGTGATGGTCGAGGGCGCCCCCGACGGCCTGGTCTACAAGATGGACAAGTACAAGTTTGAACAGGTGTTTCCGAAGGGGACGCCGCTGTTTACCCTGCCGGGCCTGACGCTGAAGAAAGAGGACATGGCCAAGGTTGATGTCACCGGCCCGCAGGGTCACATTGTGCTCGAACCGGGCGAAGGCGACTGGAAGGTTGCCGAACCGGCGCTGGACCTCGAAGTACAGAAGACCGCCGTGGACAACCTCGTCGGCGCGTTCGCCGCGCTCAAGCCTGCGGACTATGCGGATGCGTCGGTGGATGTCGGCGCACTCGCCACAACCGCCACGGTGACGATGAAGGACGGCAGCACCCACTCCCTGCAGATTGGCGGCGAGGCGAAGGGCATTGAGGGGTCTTATGCGCGCGTGGACGGCAACCCGGCAAATCTGGTGCTGGCAAAGGCGGATGTCACCAAGCTGACGGTGGCCCCGCGTGACCTGTTCGTGATGGCCGTGCTGGGCAAGTCGCTTGACGGCGTGAACCGCATCGAGGGCCGCGCGGCGGACCTGAAATTCGCCCTGCTCAAAGAGGGCGACACGTGGAAACTGGACCGTGACGGCAGCGTGACCAAAGCCGCCCCCAGCGCGGCGGACGATCTGCTCTCCACGCTGCGCGCGCTGCAGATGAAGGGCGTGCGCGCCGGTGAGCCCGCGCAGGTGCCCGATGCGGCGACGGTCGTGACCTGCACCAAGGCGGACGGCTCCACGGTTTCGCTGGAGATCGGCCCGGCCGTGGACGGCATGCACCGCGCCGTGGCCGCAGGCAAACCAACTCTGTTCGATATGGCCGCGAGCGAAGTGGAAATGCTGACGAGCCAGATGAAGACGGTCTCCACGCCGCCGCCGCCGGAGACACCGCCCGCACCGGCCCCCGATGCCGCCGCGGCACCGGCCCCAGCTCCGGCAGATGCGGCTCCTGCCGTGCCCGCACCGGCCCCGGCAGAGGCCGCGCCTGTGGTCCCCGCTCCGGTAGAGGCGGCACCCGCCGCGCCTGCGGCACCCGCTCCGGCACCTGTCGCGCCGGAACTTGCGCCGCCCGCAGCACCGGCACCGGTTGCCACCCCGGCTCCCGCGCCGGTGGTCTCCGCTCCTGAAGTGCCGGCCGCTCCGGCACCGGCGCCTGCGGAGGCAGCCCCGGCGCCCGCAGAGGCG
>CALDSM010000607.1 GCA_937923585.1 uncultured bacterium | reverse complement strand
CATTTCCTTCCAGCCCTGCGGGGCAGTCCCTGCGAGGTCAATCCGCCAGAGCGCTTCCCACGGCCTGTCCAATGTCAACAGCCATGCCAGCGTGGGCATCCACTGCACCGCAGAGAGCCCGAGCCCGACGGCTGCCATCACGGCAAAACCCCGCCAGGCAGAGCCGGGACGGGAGACAGCCGCGGCCGAAACTCCCGGCCACAGCGATTTAACCGCGGCAAAAGGAACCGCGAGTGCCAGAAATGCCGCAGAAACCGCCGGAGACCCGGCAAGCAGCATCAGCGCGGCGGCGATGCCGCCCGTGACCGCCGCGCCGGTACGCGGTGCCCGGGCATGCTCGGCAACGGCCCAGAACAGCAACGGTGCCCACGCCAGCGTGGCCGCCACTTCCGGCTGCGACAGGACCGACGACGACGCGCCGCAGAACGCATACACCACCCCGCCCGCAACGGCGGGGATGTAGCGCAGGTCCAGCGCACGGCAAAACAGGACAAACAGCAGTCCCATCAGAAAGATGCAGGTGAATGCATGCACGGCAAGCGCCTGGATGGCGGGCATGAACAGAAACAGTGCGTTGAGCGGCTGAAACACGCCGTTGGCGGGGTCCGCGAGATGGGGTGTGCCGCACAACTGGCGGTCATTCCACAGCGGCAGTTCGCCGTCACGGAGACGGCTGAATCCGTAGACGGCGGCGGGCACGGTGCGCTGGCAAAGGAGCGCGTCCGCATGGGAGCGCAGTTCCGGTCCGCCCTGCGGCACGTCCAACTGCATCCAGAACAGGGGCGCGGCCAGCATGAAGAACACGCCCGCCACGAAGAAGGGGAAAAGCGCATACCGGCTGTCGGTGAATGCGTTCACGGCAGTCCGGCGACCCGGTGTGCCCCGTCGGCATCCATGCCCCGTATAAAATGTCTTGTTGACATGCGTTCCAGTCCTGTCAGGACACGCTCCCGCGCGCCTGAAAATGCATCGTAACACCCCTGCAGGGACCAGTCCAAACCCTGCCCCGGTTCCGGGAACACCGGGAAGAAGCCGGCAAGGATGCCCACGTTCCCAGTGAGAAGGCCGGCAGGGAGTCCGCCGCTCCCGGCGGTCTAGCCGCGGCCCGCGCGGGCAAGGGCGGCATCGGCCTCCCGTTTGAGCGACCGGGCGGCCTCGTCAGGGTCACGCGCACCGGAAATGACTCCGCTTAAAGCGCGCATAACGAGGTCGCGCACCTGCTGCCAGCCCGCAATGTTGGGCTCGCTGCGCGCGAAGCTCAGGCAGTCGTAAGGCACCCGGTTGCATTCCCATTCGTCAAAGAGTCTCTTCATCTCCGGGCGCTCCAGGGCGGATTTGCGCACCGGCAGGTAGCCCGTGCCCACGGACCATTGCGCGGAAATCCCAGGGCCGGCAAACCACTTCAGGAAATCCCAGGCGGCCGCCTTCTGGGCTTCCGTGGTGTTGAAAACGGTCACGTTGGGGCCAAACAGGACGGTCGCGGGCCGGGCCGGGTCCTGCTGCGGTATCCTGGCGATGCCCCAGCGGGTCTTGTCGTTCTGCATGAGCTGCATAAGGTCGGCGCGGCTTGAACTGGTCCGAAAACTGAAGGCAATTTCATCCTTCCCCAAGGCTTCGTTGTCCTGAAACGTGGACGGCGGTATCTGGTAGGCCAACCCCTCGCGCGCCAGCGTGGCATACAGCCCGAAGACGGCCAGCGACTGCGGGGAGTCGTACAGCGTCTCGTGGCCCCGCACCACATCGCCGCCGCGGCTGAATATCATGGCGTCCACGGTCGAGCAGTCCACCGACACCGCATGGGCCGGCTTTCCCGTGGCTGCCGTTATCTTGCGGCATTGGTCCAGGAATTCATCCCAAGTGGCGGGCGGGGCGGAAAGCCCCGCCCTTGCCATTACCCGCTTGTTGTAATAGAGCACGAGAACGCTCTTTGCCATCGGAAACGAGTACATCCTGCCGCCGAAATCGGCGTAGCGGTTGGGCTGAAGCGCGGCGGGAAAGAAGTCGTCCAGTTCGGCCTGCGTGAGCCCGGTCTGTGGATCGCCGACCAGCGGGTCCAAATCCAGCGCCGCGCCG
Source organism: uncultured bacterium (assembly GCA_937923585.1). GTDB lineage: Bacteria > Hydrogenedentota > Hydrogenedentia > Hydrogenedentales > CAITNO01 > CAITNO01. The sequence goes on along the minus strand of CALDSM010000607.1, from coordinate 432 downwards.
GTGGGAATGTACTCCACCGTCATGCTTTCATACGAAACCGCCATGGCAGGCAGAACACCGGCCTGGATGCTGGCCGAGACCTTCCGGAAGATGTCGGGATAGGTGCCTGCAAATTCCACCCGGACAGGAAGGCCCGGGCGCGCGGCGTTGAGTCCGGACACAAGCTGGCGCAGCAGTCCGCCGGTTTCCGTGGTCTGGCGGTCCCACAGGACCGCCGCGGCGGTGTCCACGGGACGAAAGGCGGACTCCTCCGCCGCGCCGCCCTTGGGCGTCCCGCCGCAACCCGCCAGCATGCAGACGGCGCACACCGCCGCCGGCAAAATAGAAAAGCGAATCCGGGTCATGCCTTGATCCCCGCGCCGAGCGCGCTTTCCACGAAATACCGAGATCGGAAGAGCGTCGTGTAGGGAAAGAGTGTAGATCTCGGTGGTC
>CALDSM010000606.1 GCA_937923585.1 uncultured bacterium | reverse complement strand
CGCCGGCTGTCTTGAATGACAAACACAGCCGGCGGGACGCCGGCGCTCCCAGTATGGCGCTTCCAGTAGAATTGGCCGTCACGTCCCGCATAGGCTAGAATCTGTGTTGTTGACGCTGTAAGAACTGACGCCGTTCAACCGGCAGCAAAGGGAAATCACGGGATGCATCGTTCTCTATTCAGTATCGTTTTCCTGGCCGCGTTCATGCTGTTCGTCCATGCTGTGCCTGCTATGGCCGGGACTACCGACTGGCCGGAGTTTCGCGGGCCTTACGGGAACGGCATTGTGACGCTGCCGGGCGAGGCGCCGCGCGGGCTGGCACTGCAATGGAGCGAAACGGAGAACGTCCAATGGAAGACGGCGATCCACGACAAGGGCTGGTCAACACCGGTGGTGCTGGGCGGGCAGGTGTGGATGACGACCGCCACCGAGGGCGGCAACGACTTCTTCGCGGTATGCGTGGACGCCGAAACGGGGAAAATTCTCTTTGACCAGAAGCTCTTCCATTCGGACGCTCCCGAGCCGCTGGGACAGGACGTGAACTGCTACGCCTCGCCGTCGCCGGTGATTGAGCCGGGCCGCGTTTGGGTGAATTTCGGGAGCTACGGCACGGCCTGCCTGGACACAAAGACGTTCCAGATCCTCTGGCAGCGCACCGATATGCCCTGCCGGCATTACCGCGGACCGGGCTCGTCGCTGTACATCTGGAAGGACCTGCTGTATGTGACGATGGACGGCATTGACGCGCAGTATGTGACCGCGCTGGACAAGAACACCGGCAAGACCGTGTGGAAGACAGACCGCACCACGGTCTGGCAGGACCTGGATGAAAAGGGCCAGATGATCCGCATCGGTGATTTCCGGAAGGCGTTCACCACGCCGCTGGTCATTGAGGCCGCGGGCACAGCCCAACTCATCAGCCCCAGTTCCTATGCGGCCTACGCCTACGACGCGCTGACCGGCCAGGAAATCTGGCGGGTGCATCACGGCGCCTATTCGCCCGCGCCGCGGCCCGTGTTCGGCAACGGGCTCGTGTACATCGTGAACGGGCGCGGCATGAAGATTGCACTGTACGCGGTGCGGCCCGACGGCAAGGGCGATGTGACCGACACGAACATCGTCTGGCAGGCGGAAGGCAAGATGATTCCGAACGAGTCGTCGCCGGTGCTGGCGGAGGGGCTGCTGTACATGGTCAGCAACGACGGCGAAGCCACGTGCCTCGATGCGGCCACGGGCGCGCAGGTTTGGAGCGAGAAGATCGGCGGGAACTACCTGGCCTCGCCGATTTTTGCCGACGGGCGCATCTATTGCTGCAACACCCAGGGCAAGACGGTGGTGCTCAAGCCGGGGCGCGTGTTCGAGGTGCTCGCCACGAACAAGCTGGATGACGGATTCATGGCGTCGCCGGCCGTAGCGGGCAAGGCGCTCTTCCTGCGCACCAAGACGGCCCTGTACCGCATCGGGCCGTGAACCGCGGAGGGGTGGTTGTTCGTCGCAAACGATTTGTTTTCAGGGGCTTAATAGCGGTATAATAAGTGCTCTTGCAATGGCGCCGCAGGCGCCGCCGCCTCCCCACATTCCACACCAGAGCAGATTGTGCATGACACCCATAGACCGAATCCGAAACGTCGCGATTATCGCGCACATTGACCACGGCAAAACGACGCTGATTGACAGCATCTTCCGCTCGACCCACATGTTCCGCGAGAACGAGCGGGTGGCCGAGCGCGTGATGGACAACAACGAGCTGGAACGGGAACGGGGCATCACCATCCGCGCCAAGCACTGTTCGGTCGCGTGGAAAGACTATCTGATCAACATCATTGACACGCCGGGCCACGCCGATTTCTCGGGCGAGGTGGAGCGCATCCTGTCCATGGTTGACTCGGTGCTGCTGCTGGTGGACGCGAACGAGGGGCCGATGCCGCAGACGCGCTACGTGCTGATGCGCTCGCTGCGCCTGGGACTGCGACCGATTGTCATCGTGAACAAGGTGGACCGGCCGCAGGCTGACCCGGTGGGCGCGCTGCACAAGACCTTTGACCTGTTCGTGGAACTGGGCGCGGACGACGAGCAGTGCGACTTTGCCACCCTCTACGGATCGGGCCTGCACGGCTGGATCGTGCGCGACCTGGACAAGGACAAGCACGAGGGCATAGACGCGCTGTTTGAGACGCTCATCGAGCGGGTGCCCTGCCCGCAGGGCAATCCCGACGCGCCGTTCCTGATGCAGGTGAGCACTATCGGCTGGAACGACCACATCGGGCGCACGGCCACGGGCCGCATCATCCAGGGCACGATCCGCAAGGGCCAGGAAATCAGCCGCGTGACCACGCGCTGGACCAAGGCGCGCGGCTTTGCGACGCAGGGCATTGACGACGATGAGTTTGAGCAGACCGGCGTTTCGCTGGAGAAGGCCAACTATGTCTGGCTCACGCAGGGAACGGACTCCCTGATTGCGGAGGAGGCGGGGGCCGGTGAGATTGTGACCATTGCCGGGCCGAAACAGCTCGACATCGGCGACACGCTGTGCGCGCCCGAACTGGAGAATGCGGGGCTGCCGCCGCTGGAAATCGAGGAACCGACGGTCTCCATGCTGTTCCTTGTGAACACGGGCCCCTTTGCGGGGAAAGAGGGCAACGCCGTCACCATCCGCCAGATCCGCGCGCGCCTTGAACGCGAGCTGCGCACCAACGTGGCGCTGCGCGTGGAGGACGTCGAGCGCCAGGATGGCGTGAAGGTGTCGGGGCGCGGCGAACTGCACCTGGCAATTCTCATCGAGGAGATGCGCCGCGAGGGCATGGAACTGTGCGTGTCCCCGCCGGAGGTCATCACCAAGCTCGACGATCTGGGCCACCTGCTGGAGCCGATGGAGGAGCTGGCGATTGACGTGCCCATCGAGCACCAGGGCATCGTCATCGAAAAGGTGTCGCAGCGCAAGGGCGAACTGACGCACATGCACAACGAGGGCCGGGGCATGCTCCGCCTGGAGTTCCGCATCCCCACGCGCGGGCTTATCGGCTACCGCAACGAGTTTCTCAATGACACCCGCGGCCTGGGCATCATGTCGTCGCGCTTCATCGCCTACGGCCCCTGGGCGGGCGAAATTGTCTCGCGCAGCCGCGGGTCCATGATCAGCACGGACATGGGTCCGGCGGCCTCGTACAGCCTGGAGAACCTCCAGCTGCGCGGCCAGCTGTTCATCGCCCCGCCCGACCCGGTGTATCCCGGCATGATCGTCGGCGAGCATGCCCGGCCCGGCGACCTGCCGTGCAACCCCACCAAGCGCAAGCCGCTCACGAACCACCGGGCCTCCGGCAAGGACAACACGGAAGGGCTCAACGTCCCCCGCAGGCTGACGCTCGAAACGGCCCTGGAATGGATCGCCCCGGACGAGCTGCTCGAAATCACGCCGAAAAGCGTGCGGCCGCGCAAGTCCATCATTGACGCTGAGGCGCGCAGGCGCGAGGAGAAGCGCCGCGCGGCGGCGGGCTGAAGTACAAAGGGCAGACTACAAAGGACGGACTTCCTTGTCCTCACCCTTCATCGCCTTTGCCCTTCACCGCGCTCCCCGTTCTTCACCAGACCGAAGACCCTGGCGCAGTGAGTCGTCATCCTGATGGCATCTTGTTTTGGCGCGGGAACGCGGCGAAAAGCAGGTACAGAAACGCCTTTCATAATGCCGAAAGGCGAGTCAGTCCCCGTTTTTCGCTTAGACCCTCCCCAAGTCACTCCTTCAGGCCGTACTGGCTGAGTTTGTTGTAGAGGGTGCTCCTGCCAATGCCCAGAATCTTGGCCGTCTCCACCATGTTGCCGTTGGTGAACTCCATCACGCGGACAATGTGCTGGCGCTCCACCTCGATCAGCGTCGCGGGACTGTCGCCCCTGTCGTGAACCGATGCGAACGCGCGCAGGTCGGCCACGTCTATGACCTCCTCCTGGCAGACGGTGTGGGCCACCTCCATCACATTTTTGAGCTCGCGGACATTGCCGGGCCACGGCATTTCGGCCAGGTACTCCAGCGCCTTTGGGCTTAGACGCCGCACCTTGGTGCCGGTTCGGGCCGCGGCGGCCTCCAGGAAGTGGTGGGCCAGTTCGGGGATGTCACAGGGGCGCTGGTTCAGCGGGGGGATGCGGATTTCCACGGCGCGCAGCCGGTGGTACAGGTCCTCCCGGAAACGGTCGGCCTTGATCTCTTCGCCAAGTTCCTTGTTCGTGGCGGATATCACGCGGAAATCGGCGACAATCTCCTCCTCTCCGCCGACGCGGCGGAAACGTCCGGTCTCGACGGCGCGCAGTATCCGGGCCTGGTGCTCCGGGCTCAGGTCGCCGATTTCGTCCAGAAACAGGGTTCCCCGGTTGCTTTGCTCCAGCAGGCCCGTCTTGCGCCCGACCGCGCCGGTAAACGCGCCCTTTTCGTGGCCGAAGAACTCGCTCTCGAACAGCTCCCGCGGGATGGCGGCGCAGTTCACCGTCACGAGCGGCTCGTCGGCGCGGCTGGACAGGGCGTGAATCAGCCCCGCAATCAGTTCCTTGCCGGTGCCGGTGGGGCCGAGTATGAGCACCGGCTGCAGGGACGGCGCAACCATGGTCACGAGGCGCTGCACCTGCGCCATGGATTTGCTGCTTCCAACGATCCTTCCCACCCTCTCGCCGGCCGCCCGCAGTTTGCGGTTCTCCTCCCTCAGCTGCTCCATGCGCTCTATGGCCCCGAAGAACGGCGCGGTAATGTGGGCGAGGGCAACAAAGAAATGCAAGTCCTGCTTGCTCCATGCCCGCTCGGCCGAGGTCCTCCCCATGCACAGCGCGGCGATGCGGTGGTCGCCGAGGAACATGGGTGCGGCCATGGTGCATCGCATGAGCGCCTTCCCGCCATGCACCGAGCGCTCCGGGGCGAGAATCCCCCGGCGCTCCCTGAGCACCCGGGACAGCCGCTCCCGAACCTCCCGCACGGCGGCCTCCTTCACGGCGGCGCCCGGCGACAGGAGATTGACCAGCTGCCCGTCCGGGTTGGACTGATCCTGGAACAGCAGGAGCCAGGCGGTGTCGGGATTGAAGCGGGCCCGCACAAAACCGCGCAGTGCGCCGAGAAGCCCCTCGTGACGGGTGACGCGGCTCAGGGCGCGGCTAATCTGGAACAGTTCGGTAAGATCGGAATCGGTCTTGGGATGCACCTCCGATGCCGGATGGTCGGGCGGCGAGGTGAGATAGACCGAATCCTCCTCCGCCAGGGTGTCGGTGGACAGCAGCTCGGTGGTCATGCCCCTCGTGTCTTTTGCGTCGGCGCTGACAATGAGGAAGGAGGCGGAGCCCACGCGGATCTCGTCGCCGATTTCCAGCGTGCAGTCCAGCGCGGACAAACCGTTGACGAGGGTCGGGTTGATGCTTCCCAGATGCCTCAGCCGAAGGACCCCACCGTCCAGGGAGATCTCGCAATGCTTGCGGGAGACCACCGTTTGCAGGATTCTCACATCGCAGGTGCTCTCGCGTCCAATGACCAGCGGACGGTCGGAAATTGTCCACCCGGCTCCCTTTGTCATTCCCGATTTTACCGTCAGATGAAACACAAACACCCTTTCTCCGCTCTCAAAGACGCATCGGCCATCCCACAGGCCATCATCATATCCGTCCCCGCGGCCCGCTTCAACCTCTCCAGCGCCGGCACCCAGAAGGCAGCCGCCGACGCATGAAACACCGAAGCGGGAGGCAGGACACGCCTGCCTCCCGCTCTGCCCCTCAAGAAGGTGTTTCTTGCCGGACTCTCCCGCTTGCCGGCATCCACACACATCCCATCCGCAACCCAGTTGCATGCCAGTCACGCAAGAAGGACAAAGACCAACCGTGTGCCCGTCCCTGTACTGGCAGCGCCCGGTTTGCCTCTGCACCTTCTCACCGGAGCATCGTTGCCAAAGCCGTCCGGAATACCCAGCCGGCTCGTTCAACTTTCATCTTGTGCGCCGACAGCGTCCACCGCTGCCCGGCCTGTATCTTGCCGCCGCAACACCCCTCAGGGGTATCCCGCTTACGACCGGTCCTGAAGGGTCGCGGGGGCGGACAGTATCCAATATGGAGCCATTTCGAGGCTGCCGTAGAGGTTCATCTTGGGCGCCAGTCGCCGGGTGACCACTTGGTACCCGTGAACGCGGGTCAGCCACCACGTCCGCACCCGCGAACACGTGAGCACTCTCTCGTTCCACGCCATCCACATGCTGTCATTCATGACCATAAACCTCTTGGCCCTGTCCGATCACTGTCACCGCCTGGCGGCATACACCCGACTCTTGACTGCCCCCGCATCATCCGATACGGCGGTCCTGGAATTGGAAACCCTTTCGGGCTCTGCATTCGTATTTTTATGTTAAGCAACTGCCGTGCCACCCGCCTAGTCCAGAAGTTGGACTGGGCTAAACCATGGATGGCACGGCAATTAGGAGCCCTATGTCCATTTTATGGACACGCCGAATGTGGTGCGGCCCGCAGATTGCGCCAGAAACTGGACACAGGCTTGTCCACTATTTGGACACATGACCGCTGGAGGGGGGCAGAAGGGCTCGCTGCCTGCTCTTTCACGGTACTCATAAGGCTCTCATGCCAAGATTAGGGGCGCAAGAGAGGGGATTCTTGCGTAAAATGGTGACTGTACCCGGCAATTTTGCTGCGGATGACATAAATCTTGAGAGCAATCTGCTGGATAACTCTTAGTTTTTTGCTAATGCCCCTTGATAATTCCGGCAATGTGTGCAAGAATTGGTCAACTCTGGCAGATGTCCAGGAATGTACGAACAAGCGATAAGGAACGTGCTACGGTGCAGCAAAACGTTCATAGTCCCCTTCGAACCAGGTCCGGGTTTACCTTGATCGAACTATTGGTAGTAATTGCAATTATCGGAATATTGGCCGCCATTCTGCTTCCGGCTTTGGCGCGGGCACGTGAGGCGGCGCGCCGTTCCAGTTGCCAGAACAACCTAAAGCAGATGGGGTTGGCTTTCAAGATGTATGGCAACGAGGCCAACAACGGGCGCTGGCCGATGATGAAACGAAACATGTCCACTTGGACGCCGGACCTGGGATTGCCCGTCAACCCGGCCAATATTTGCGACATGCCGCAGGCGCGGTCGTTCCTGCCGGATGTGCAGTCCATGTATCCCGATTATCTCACCGACCTGGAAATTCTGCAGTGCCCCTCCTCGCCCACCTACAAGAAGAACGCGTGGAATTTTGACAAAAATCCGGCCAATCCCATTGACCCCTGCGCCTATGACAGCAGTGATAGTTACCTGTACCTTGGTTGGGCCGTGTTGCAGGAACACATCGTTCTGCCCGGAATGGATGCGAATGCAAATCCAGCAGAGGCGGCGGTCAACCCCAATTTCGTGACGGCCATAGGCGGCGTCCTGAGCGAGTGGTACTTCTCCAGCGACCCCAAAGTGCTGGACGAGGACATTTCCTTTCAGAGTGAGAGCGTCGGCTCCACCAATGGAGAACGTCAGTTGTACCGGTTCTATGAGGGCGTGGAACGCTTCTTCATAACCGATATCAACAATTCGGCCTCCTCCAGCATGTCACAAAGCGCACTTCCGGTCCTGTGGGACCGTCTTGCAGCCGTGCTTCGGACCGACCCCAACGGCGGCATGTCGCCTGACGGCTTTAACCATCTTCCCGGTGGTTCAAACGTGCTGTACATGGACGGGCATGCCGAGTTCGTAAAGTATCCGGGCACCCATCCCATCTCGCGCACTTTCGCCGTCGCCATTTCCCAATGGTGGCAGACGATCAATCCGACCTGAGTTCCGGCGCTTCCGGGTCGCAACCTAGGACTGCAATTGAAGGGCCTGCCAGATTCAGATTCTCTGGTCCCGCCGGGGAATTTGGGAGGGCTTTCGGAATCGGACTTGGCATTTCTTCGGTTGGGTCGCTTGGGTGATTTCCACGGACGGTGATGTAGACGCGGGCTGCAAACGTCCGTGTGCGAATCAAGACAGCCCGGACACACCGCCCTCATGCTGCGGCAACGACGACGCTTGGGCTGAATTCACAGATCAGGCAGCCAAAGCGGTGTCGCCGCTGCGCTCTGCCACCGCGCTCCAAAAAATGTGCCGTCCCGGAACCGCAGGCGCCTGTCATCGCCGCAGAGAAAAATGCCCCTGCCGGCGCACAGCCGACAGGGGCTTCATCAATAGATCGGAAGAGCACACGTCTGAACTCCAGTCACGATCAGATCTCGTATG
>CALDSM010000605.1 GCA_937923585.1 uncultured bacterium | reverse complement strand
GAGATCTGATCGTGACTGGAGTTCAGACGTGTGCTCTTCCGATCTCATCTTCCTCACCCTGCTTGTCCGCATTGCGGTCTTCCCGCTCACGTGGAAGAGCATGATGAGCATGAAGCGGATGAGCGCGCTGGCACCCGAGATGGAGAAGATCAAGCAGGAAGTCGGCGACGACCAGCAGGAAATGCAGAAGCGGATGATGGAGCTGTACCGCGAGCGGGGCGTGAACCCCTTTGGCGGATGCCTGCCCCTGCTGCTGCAAATGCCCGTGTTCATCACGCTCTACCGCATGCTCTGGAGCGCCTTTGAACTGCGCCGGGCGCCCTTCCTGTGGATGGCGGACCTTTCCGAGCCGGACCGCCTGTTCCCGCTGCCCTTCTCGATCCCGTTCCCCTTCGGGGGCGGGCCGATTGACGCGGTCAACCTGCTGCCCATCCTGGGCGCCGTCGCGATGCTGCTCAGCACGGAGTTTATGAACCCCTCGGCGACGGCCATGCAGAACCCGCAGCAGAAGATGATCATGCGGTTCATGCCGGTCATGTTCTCGCTCTTCATGTACAACTTCGCCTCCGGGCTGAACCTGTACATCCTGGTGAGCACCATCTTCGGCATCGCGCAAAGCCAGATCATCCAGCGCATGGACATCAAAGTGGACACGACGAAGAAGAAAAGCAAGACTGCACACCGTCCGCAGCACTTCTATGCCGCGGCTCAGGCACGAAAACGCGAAGCGGCCCGCGAATTGCGGCGCGAAAAGGACCAGCGGCGGGGCGGCCGCGGCACGCACAGCGAGTAGCGCCGGTGCAGTCTCCAACGGGGCCGAGAGCGCCCCGGCACCCAGGCCAATGCGGCCTGTCAAGGAGATGACAATCGAATGAAAGCAGTGGAAGCAAGCGGTAAGACCCGCGAGCAGGCAATGGAAAGCGCCCTGAAGGAACTGGGCGTTGAACTCTACGAAGTGGACAAGATCGAAGTCTTGGACGAGGGAAACAAGGGGCTCTTTGGATTCGGAGCGCGCCCCGTGCGGGTGCGCCTGACCGTCGAACATCTGGAAGACGACCGCGGCGCGCGTTCGCGCGGCGGACGCGGCCAACGGCCCGAGCGGGGCGGACAGCAGCAGCGCGGACCCCAGCCCGACAGCCGCGACGGACAGCAGCAGCGGTCCGGTGCGCAGCAGCGTGACGGCCGCGGTGAGCGCGGCGGTGAGCGCAACCGTCCCGAGCGCCCCGGCGCACAGCAGGGGCAGCAGAGGCAACAACAGCAGCAGAAACCCGCCGGACAACAGGGACAACAGAAGCAGCAGCAGAAACCCCAGCAGCAGCGGTCAGGCGGACCCCAAGGGCAAAGGGGACAGGGGCAGGGACAACAGCAGCGCGGACCGCGCCCGGAACGCCCGCAGGGGCAGCAGCAACAGCCCCGGCAGCAGCAGCCCCGTCCCGCACCCAAACCCGCCGTTGCGGATGACGCCGCCGAGGGCGACCGCCCCAGGCACGTGAACGTGCATGAGGAGGCGCTCGACGCACTCCGCCGCGCGGAACAGTTCGAGCAGTTTGACGCCGCCACGCCCGTCGCACCGGAAGAGATTGAGGATACGGATGCGCTCGAAGCGGCCGAGGCGGGCGGCGAGGAGCGCCCCGATGAGGCGTTCGAGCCGATTACAGACGAGCAGGGCCAGGAGGCCGCGGTCATCCTGCGGGAATTGATCGTCAAGATGGGCATTGAGGCCGAAGTGACCTTTGTGCGCAGCGACGACGGCGCGGCCAAGCTGGATGTCCGCTCGCAGGACAGCGCCATGCTCATCGGCCGCAAGGGCCGCACGCTCGGCGCCATGCAGTACCTGGTCAACCGCATGATCGCCCAGGGCGACGCCGCGGAGAACACCGAACGCTTCATGATTGACGTGGAGGGCTATGTGGACCGGCGTCGCGAGACGCTGGAAGACCTGGCCCGGCACTTCGCCGGCCGCGTCAAGGAAAGCGGACGGCCCGCACGGCTCAAGCCGCTCAGCCCGCAGGAGCGCCGCATCATCCACATGACCCTGCGCAATGATCCGGAAGTGCGCACCGCCAGCCTCGGCGAGTCGCTCTACCGCACCGTCGTCATCAGCCCAATCAACGCCCGTCCCGGACGGCCCCGCGGCCAGGGACAGAGCGGCGGCGGCGGACGCGGACGCGGCAACCGCGGCGGACGGGGACGCGGTGGCGGCGGAAGACGGCCCGGCGGCCCGCCCCGCCAGCAGGGCGGCGACCTGGACCCGGGCCAGTTGAGCGACTGAGGCCATGTCCTCCGGGACAAACGACACGATTGCGGCAATCTCCACGCCGCCCGGCGAGGGCGGCGTGGGGATTGTTCGTTTAAGTGGTCCCGACGCCCTCCGCATCGCCGCGACGGTGTTTGCCTCCTCCAGCGGTGCGAACCTTCTCGCCGCCAAACGCCAGCGTGTCTTCCACGGCCACGTCACCGACGGGGCAGGCAACCCCGTGGACGAAGTGCTGCTCCACCGCATGCCCGGGCCGCACAGCTATACCGCCGAAGACGTCGTTGAGATCAACGCGCACGGCGGCGCCGTGCCGCTGCGCGCAGTGCTGGATGCCGTGCTGCGCGCCGGCGCGCGGCTCGCCAAACCGGGCGAGTTCACCCGGCGCGCCTTCGAGAACGGGCGCATTGACCTGGCGCAGGCCGAGGCGGTCATTGACGTGGTCCGGGCGCGCACCGACGCCGCGCTCCGCGCCGCGAACGCCGTGGCGGGCGGCGCGCTCTCGCGCGAAACGCACATGCTGCGCGGCACGCTCGCCGACGCCCTCGCGCGCGTGGAGGCCGCCGTGGACTTCCCCGAGGACGACCTGCCCGAACTCGTGGATGACGCGCTGTTCAGCGGGCTGCGCGTCGCACGCGCCCAGATGACGCGCCTGCTGGACACCGCCCGCGCCGGGCGGCTCTACCGCGAAGGCGCGTCCGTGGCCATCGTCGGCAGGCCCAACGTCGGCAAGTCCAGCCTCTTCAACGCGCTCCTGCGCGACACCCGCGCCATCGTTTCCCCGCTGCCCGGCACCACCCGCGACCGCATCGAGGAAGCCGCCAGCATCGGCGGCGTCCCCCTCCGCCTCGTGGACACCGCCGGACTCCGTCACACCGAGGACGCCATTGAACAAGCCGGCGTGGACATCGCCAGGGCCGCCCTCCGGGAGGCCGACGCGGTCCTCTTCGTGGTGGATGCTTCCTCGCCGCTGACCGTGGAGGATCAGCGCATCGCCGATGAACTGCGCGGTGCAACCGTGCCCGTACTCGTGGCCTGCAACAAGGCCGACAGGGTGCCGGGGCAACCTCCCAAAGATGCCGCCCCCCTCCCCCACCCCGCGCCGGAAGGCTTCCAAAAAACCTGTCCGGTATCCGCCCTCACCGGTGCCGGGCTGGACCTGCTCGAAGCAGCGCTGGGCGCTGCGCTGCTGGGCGGGACCGCCGCCTCCGAGACGCCCGTGGTCAGCCGCCTGCACCAGGCCGACAGTCTCCGACGCGCCGCCGAATGCGTGGACCGCGCCCTCGACAATCGCGATGCCTCGCCCGAACTGCTCGCCTTCGAACTCCGCGAAGCCCTCACCGCCCTCGGTGAAATCACCGGCGAAACCACCCCCGAAGATCTCCTAGACATCATCTTCGGACAGTTCTGCATCGGCAAGTAGCCCCCAAGGCGGGATCTGTTCCGGGTCCCCCTTCGAAGGGGGCAGTCCCGCCGTGGGCGGGACGGGGGATGTTGTTCTTCTCGCTCAACCCCGTTGCATTTCTCGATTCTTGCCCGACTCCCCCTTGACAAACCCGCTGCATTGCGCTATACTTTGTATAACATAATATGCGATACATAACCTCGCAGGGAGACAACACCATGAAATTTGAACGCGAACTGCTCAAGGGCGTCGCACCGCTCGCCGTGCTGCAGGTACTGTCGCGCGGAGCCATGTACGGCTACGAACTCGGTCAGGCGCTGGAAAAGACCAGCGGCGGCGTGCTCACCCTGGGCCACGGCACCCTCTACCCGCTGCTCTACAACCTGGAAGCCAAAGGCCTGATCCAAGCCGACTGGCAGCAGGCCGAAAGCGGCCGCGAACGCCGCTACTACAGCATCACCGGAGAGGGCGAAAAACAGCTCGCCGCCAAGCGCGATGAATGGAAGCAGTTGGCCAGGGCCATGCGCCTTGTGCTCGACTTCCAGTCCGTCTGAAGCGGCAGCACCAAACAGGCTCGGGGAGAAACATCATGGAAGAGCAATCGTCCAACACGCCAAACCTGCCCGCCGGGGCGCAGAAATTCATCGAGCATATCGCACGCAAATCCAGTTGGCGGCGCGGCATCCGCAAAGAGGTGCACCGCGAACTGACCGCCCATTTCGAGGACGCGCTCTCCGCGGTTGCCGAAGCGGAAAAGGACGCCGCCATCCAGGGACTAATCAAGGATTTCGGCGACCCCGCCCTGCTGACCGCGCTCATCGGACGCGGCAAGCGCCGTTGCCAGCCCTGGTGGGAGCGTGCGGCACTGTTCGCGACAAAGGCCGCGGCGGTGCTGATCATCTTCGGTGTCGCTGCCGATATCGTGCTGAGCAAGCGCTCCGCTGAGGCGCTCCGGGAAGAAATCGCCCGTATCCGAAGTGCTGGCGCACCCACCTCTGTCCAGGAAGTGATTGCCCAGACCCAACAGAACAACGGTGGCGCTGCGGGGCTCAGCCGGGAAGATCCACTGAAACGGTGCCAGGCAACCGCCCTGCTCTACGAGATCGGGGCCATGAGCCTCGACACCGACACCATGGCGCACGGCAAGAGCATTCAGGATGTCTGCGATTCCGCCGCTTCGGTGGCACAGTTGCTGGACACATGGGACTCCGAGACAGCAAAGGCGGTGGATGAAACGCTGACACGCAACCGCGAGGCTATCGAAAAGGCGCACACCCTGGCCGCCCTCCCACTGGACGAACCCGCCGATATCCTATGGTTCCAAACCGAATACCGGCCTGAAAGAAGCCGGGAAATGGGACTGCCAGACCAGACCAACGGCCTCCCTGCAGAACTGGAAAGGCTCACCGGGCCGGAGAATCTGATTCGTTATCTTGATGTCGGAACCCTCCTGAGCCTGGACGCCTGGAAAGCGATGAAGGAGCAACAGACTGGAACCGCCATGATGGATGCAATGACGGCTGTGGCACTGTCCACCCACGTCAGTGGGATATGCCGAACCGTCGTCGGCACACTGGTGGCGGTCGTTCTCCGCCAGCGGGCGATGGATGCCGTGGTACAGCCGCTGCTGAACCGTGCGGATGTGCCGGAAGAGACCCAAACCCGGTTCCTGGATAAAGTTGCACAAATGAACTGTGACGGGTCCATCACCAGGTCAATGGCCTGGGAACGCCTGTTTCTGCTGAACGGCCTGAAGATGATAGAAAATGGAGAACATGTCTTTGCCCAAGCGAACGGGGACAATTCCCTTTCCGCAAGACTGCTGCGTTCCCGCCTCGATCCCCTGGTCCTGCGGGCGAGGCTCCTACCGTTTCTTCACAACAACGACGCGATGGTGGCGCTGGACTTCAAGAACCGTCTCATGGATGAAATGGCGCTTCCCTATCCGGAATACAAGACACGCATTCCCAAATGGAAGAAGGACCTTAAGAACATTTCCGCTTGGCAGGCCCCGGTGGCGAAAATGACCCTGCCCAACCTGCTCGGCCTCAAAGATGACATAACCGCATGCGGGGCCCATGAAGACCTCATGCGCGCCGCTTTTGCACTGCGCCGCTTCAAACTGGCCCGGGGCGCCTATCCGGACACATTGCAGGCATTGACGCCGACCTTCCTGTGCGGGGTTCCCAACGACCGGTTCACCGGCAAACCGCTTCTCTACCGGAAAGAGGGAGAAGGGTGCGTCTTTTACAGCGCCGGCATGAACCTGCGGGATGACGGCGGCGGGAAGAATGACCGTGTCGAAGACAAGGACCGCGCCGATGACATCGCATGGAATTTGACGCGATAGCCTGGATCGCCTGCCGGAAGGACCAACGCTGGAAGAGAGCCCCCAACACCGCGCCTGACGTAAGTCCCCTTTTGAAGTGGCATTAAGGGAGATGTCGCGCCTTGCTCCTACTTCGCCGCCGCCTCCAGCTTCGCCATCATGGGCGCGCTGTTGTCGGGGGTGTCTGGGTTGATGACACCGATCACGCGCTTCCCCACGCGTTTCACCAGCACCCCCTTGTACATCGTGTCAATGACGGACAGGATATCCTTGTCGCGGCTGACGACGGCGCCGTTCCCCTTCTTCCCCAAGTACTCCGCATATTGGTCCAGCACCGCCGCCGCCTTCTCCTCCGAGTCGGACAGCACCACAAACACCCGGCCCTTGATGCCCTCCCACTCCGCATCGGCCATGAGCCCCTTGGTGAAGAAGGGATAGCCCAGCAGGCTCTTCGGCAAGTACCGCTCGCTGCCCTTCTTCACACCGTCAACCTGCAGCAACGCCGCTTCCTCGGGCACTTCCCCGGCGGGCAGTTGTTTCGCCACCGCCTTTGCGCATGCGGTGAACACGTCCGCAGCCATTTCGGACGCGCCCGAGACGGCTATCTGCACGAAGAAACGGCCCTGATAGAACACGCACAGCGACTCGGTCACGGACCCTTCTGTGCCCGCAGCCATCGCCGTGGCGGAGGGACGGCGGAAACTGGCATATACACCGTAGGCTTCCAGCGGCGACCCCAGCCGGTACGCATCAATCACCAGTGCCAGTTCAGTGCCCGTCTTGGCATAGCGCGCCGACCAGCAGCGGTCAAAGCCGTAGGGAAAGAAGAACTCCGCCTCGCCGTCAATGTAGGTGTACAGGTCTTCGGTGGTGTACTGGTTGACCGCACCGTCGGGCTTCCATTCCGCGCCGAAATTCAGTGCCGTCAACCCCGCCTCCAATGAGACATCGGCGGCCACCGCTGGCGCAATGCCAGCCAACATCACCAAACACAGAATCATCCAGTGTCTCATCAACTTCTCACTCCATGCCCACAGTCTGCGCTCTCATCGGTCCCATGGGTCACATGCGTCCCATAAGTCCCATCCCAAAACCCAAGCCCGTGCTACCGCCTTTTGTCCTCAAACTTCGCCGCTGCCATGTCCCACGCCTCCACCGAACGCACCGTGGCATTGCCGCCCCTGGCGCAGAACTTGATGCCGCTTGCTTCGGCGCTCTTCGGATAAACCACCTGTGTCACGCACTGGCGATCATTGGCAAAGACCTCCAGCATGGGGCCGTCGAGAAACGCGCGCAGTTTCAGCGGTTCGCCCGCATTCAGCGCCAGCGGCGCTTCCGCCACGAACACGGGCTTCTTATTGTCCGACCCCTTCTTGGAATTATAGCCCGTGAATACCAATTCACCGTAGCAGAGGTCGTCCCGCTGTGTCGAACGGGACACGTCCACTCGAAGCACCTTCTTCGCCGGGTCATACCAGACCGCCGTTTCCTCTTTCCCGTCGGGCGAGCAGAACAGCTTCAGGCCCACTTCCTTGGCGTCTCGTGGGTCAATCTCGGCCGACAGTTCCAAATGCGTTCCGCTAATACCCGCTGGAGCCGCATCCGCGCCGTCGTTCAGCGCAATGTTTTCCACGCGGCGCGGATTCTGCCGCAGCGCCTCCAGTTCCGGTGCGGGAACGATCCGCATGGTCCCGTCGTCCGCCAGCGACATGATGCGCGGCAGGCTCTGGAATCCGGAGCCGGTGCGATCCTGCGCGGGCCGCGTGCGCGGGTCGGTGACCCATGCCCAGAACACGCGCCGTCCCTTTTCGTCCAGCAGGCTTTCAGGCGCAAAGAACTGCGCACCGGGCCAGTTCATCCGCACGTGCTGCTCTGGATAGAACTTCTCGTTCTCGTAGCGCCCCACATAGCAGCGTCCGCCGATTTTATGGCTGATGCACAGCAGCACATGCTTGTCGCCCAGTTTGAAGAAGTCCGGGCAGGAGCAGTCCTCGCGGCGGAAGAACTCGGGCGTGTCGGGATCGTTCGTCTCTGTTGTCCAGGTCAGGTCCGGATGCTCATAGAAGGGATGCAGCGGCTGCCACGTGACCATGTCGGGCGACTTGCACAGATAGAGCGTGTCCTTCCCGTTGGGCAGGGTGTTGCCGCCGAGCAGGCAATAGTACGTGTCGCCTTCCAGCCAGAGATAGGGGTCCCACACCTTGTACACGCCGTCGCCCGGCTCTCCCTTTTTCGGCATGGGA
>CALDSM010000604.1 GCA_937923585.1 uncultured bacterium | reverse complement strand
TCTGCAACGGGATGATTGACGTGATGGACAAGCATTTCCAGGACGAACTCGGCCTGACCAAGGCGCAGTCGGCCAACGTCCAGTTCGCGCACTACCTGGGCTATTTCCTCATGGCGCTGCCGGCCGGCTGGCTGGCGCGGCGTTTTGGCTGGAAGGGGGGCATCATCGCCGGCCTGCTGCTGGTGGGGGCCGGAGGGTTCTGGTTCCTGCCCGCAACCTCACTGCAGGCCGCCGCACACGCCGGCACCGTGTCGAAGAACGTGGCCTTTGCGGGTTACCTGATTGGCGTCTGCGCCATAGCGGGGGGGCTGACTTTCCTGGAGACGGTGGCCAATCCCTACACCACGGTGCTCGGGCCGGCCCGGTACGCCGCCACCCGAATCAACTTGGCGCAGTCCTGCAACGGGGTCGGCTGGATTCTCGGTCCGATCGCGGGCGCGCAGTTCTTTTATTCCGATGACCCCAAGATCTACCTGCCCTATGTCTGCACGGCGGTGGTGGTCATCGTTCTGGCGGTGGTGTTCAAGTTTGCCTACGTGCCGGAAATCAAGAACGAGGACGACTACCATCTTGACGATAGCCAGGCGAAAGCACATCTTTCGCTCATGGTGCGGTGGCATTTCGTGCTCGCGGTGCTGGCCCAGTTTCTTTATGTGGCCGCACAGGCGGGCATTTTCAGCTTCTTCATCAACTGCATGACGGTGGACAGAATCACGGGATTCGCCATGGTGCCCGCCATTCCGGATGCGTGGAACACCGGCGTCCTGCAAAGCCTCTTTGAAACCGGCAAGGACGGGCTGCTGCACATCAGCGACAGGGGGGCGGCCACGCTGGCGTCGGCGGCGTTTGTATGCTTCCTGCTGGGCCGGATCAGCGGCGCCTTCCTGCTCAAGTTCCTCTCCCCGCACAAGGTGCTCGGCTTCTACGGCACGGCCAACGTTGTCGTCTGTGTGCTCGTGTTCTGCAATCTGGGCTGGATTTCCGCCGCAAGCGTCTTCCTCAGTTACTTCTTCATGTCCATCATGTTCCCGACCATCTTTGCCCTGGGCATATTCGGCCTGGGCGACAAGACCAAGAAGGCATCCGCGTTCCTCGTCATGGCTATCATGGGCGGCGCAATCCTGCCCAAGTTGATGGGCCACGTCGCCGACCAGTACGACATGTCCAAAAGCTTCATCGTGCCGATGTTCTGTTTCGTGTTCATAGCGTTCTACGGCTATTGCTGGCCCAAGTTCAGCGGCGTCAAGAGCATGCAGGGAGTGGCCGCGGCCGGCGGGCACTGAGAAAGCAACCGGGCTGCTCCGTCAACATCCTCTGCCGATGAGGCTCAGGGGCAGAGGATGTGGTTCGTGAGGGTTCCCGGAGTGAACCGCAATGCCTTGCAGCCGGGAGTCTGTGGATTGCCCCTACTTGTAGGTGAGGGGGTATGCTTCAGGATTCTCCAGGCAATCCAAATCCAGGTCCACGTCCAGGTCGGGCCAGTGCAGGTGGGTCTTGTGAAGAAGTTGAACGTTCAAGACAGCCCCCAGCGTGGCGGCGCGAAACCAAGGGTACTCAGTGTGCGGCAGAAAATACTCCCGGTTGCTGACATGCAACCACACACCGTTCGCCGATATGTTGACGACTTCAGCGGTTGAAGTGTCCGTTCCAAGCTCTTGTGATTTCATTGCGACGGCCCTCAACAATCTTCTGAATCAAGCCCAGTTGTTTGTCTCCAAGACCCGCACTGCATGCCAGTTCCACTTCTGGTTCTATCCAGAACTTTGCCTCTCCTTCGGCACAGCATACATGCACATGCATCCTGTCTTCCTCACGCGAGAAGAAGAAGAACCTATACCCGCCTTCTCTAAACACGGTTGGGCTCATTTGAATTCAACCTTCTGTGCGGATTTTACCATAGCAGCACAAACAAATGCCTGGCAAATACTTACGAGAAAGAGCTTTACGCACCCCTGTCGCCCGGGATGCCCTGCCGGGTGCCCATCCGTCCCATCCGCCGCACAAGTCTCATAGGCTCCGTTCCTCCATCGGCTCTTTGAAGCCGCCATCCCCATGGACTAAAATTACCCCAGCAACAATCGGAGCCCCCCCTGAAATGACCAGCCAAGAGCTTTTTCATATCCGCCAGGCGCTGCTGCAAACCTACCTGCGCGAGCGTGCCTATGACGGCGTGCTGCTCTCCCGCGCCGACAACTTCTCCATGGCCACCGGTGGACGCCGCAACTACATCTGGACCTACGGCGACATAGGCGCGAACGCCCTGTACGTCCCCGCCGAAGGCCAGGCGCTGTTTGTGGGCACCACCATCGAGAAACCGCGCATCATGGACGAGGAATTGTTCGACTTCGACTGCGGCTCGGTGGACTATCTCTGGTTCAACGACACCCCCGCAGGCGCCGTCGCAAAGCGGTTTCCCAACAAGAACATCGTCTCCGACGACGGCTCCATCGGCAAGAACATCCACGGCGACCTGGCCGTAATTCGCGCGCTGCTGACCGAAACAGAACTGGAGAAGTACCGCATCCTCGGCAAACTCGCCGGCGAGGCCATGCAGGCTACACTGGACACGATTGAAGCGGGCGTGACCGAGAATGAAATTGCCGCCACACTGGTCGCCGAGGGGCAGTCCCGGTCCTGCCAGGTGCCCGTCTCGCTGGTCGCCGCCGATGAGCGCATCGCCAAGTACCGCCACCCGCTGCCCACCCAGGCACCGCTTATGGGGACGGGCCTGCAGGCGCGCGCCGTGCGCGGCCATGTCGAGGTGGTCGGCTGTTTCCTGCGCGAGGGGCTCGTCGTGTCGCTGACCCGGTTCAAGCGCGTCGGCGATCTGTCCGCGGGCATTGAGGATGCCTACAGGCGCATCTGCACCGTGGACGCGGCCATGCAGATCGAAACGGTCCCCGGCCTGACACTCGGCGACGTCTTCGCCGAGTGCCAGCAGGCTTACGCAGACTATGGATTTCCGCCCAACGAATGGCACAACCACCACCAGGGCGGGTCCACCGGCTATGCCGGCCGCACCTGCTTTGGCCGCCCCGGCGAAACCTTCCCCGTACTCGACACGTACTGGCCCGCCAAACTCAAGGAGCATTTCGGCATGGACATTCCCTTCGGCTCCGCCTTCGCGTGGAATCCCTCCGCCGCGGGTGTGAAGTCCGAGGACACCTTCATCCTCCTTCCCAACGGGACCAAGGAAATCGTCTCGCTAACCCCCGCCCTGCCCACCATTGACCTTGCGCCCATACTCGGCATGGCCCCCAGCGTAATCAAAAGCGGCATTGCAGAATGAACCGAATCCACGCCATCGGGGGCACCCGTCGCTCCCACGACACGGTTGTCCCTGTCCTTCATTGTCCGTTGTCCATTGTCAATTGTCCATTCGATTATGCCTGACCCCATCATCACACTGACCACCGACTTCGGCCTTCGCGACCCCTACGTGGCCGCGATGAAAGGCGTCCTCCTGTGTCACTGTCCGGAAGCGCGCATCGCCGACCTTTCCCACGAAATCGCCCCGCAGAACCTCGTTGAAGCGGCGCTCTTCGCGGAAGGCGCCATGCCCTGGTTCCCCGGGAACACCATTCACCTGATCGTGGTGGACCCCGGCGTGGGCACAGCGCGGCGGCCGATTGCCGCCCGTGCGGGCGGACAGATTTTCATCTTTCCCGACAACGGCCTGTTGACGCTCCTCTTCCGCAGACTCGCCGTCGAGGAAGCGTACGTGATTGCACAATGCCCCTTCATTCCCGAAGAAGTGAGCCGGACCTTCCACGGGCGAGACATTTTCGCGCCCGCCGCCGCATGGGTTGCCCACGACCACCCCCTCGACACGCTGGGACCTCCCACGGAGCATCTTGTCGAACTCCCACTGCCCGGCCATGAGATCGAAAGCGACGGCACTGCACGGGGCGAGGTCATACATATTGACCGCTTCGGCAACTGCGTGACCAACATTCCCGCCGCCCTCTATAACGATGCGACTGTCTCCCGGTCCGTCATCATTCAGGACGGTGCCAGAACGCTGCCCCTGCGCGGCACCTACGCCGACGTGGCGCGCGGCGCGGCACTCGCGCTCTCCGGCAGCACGGGCCGCATCGAAATCGCGGTGCGCAACGGCAATGCCGCTGCCATCCTGGACATTCATCCCGGAGACGCTGTCCGCATCGTCTGACCCGCGCCCTGCGCAAATTCTGCGCAGCAGCCGTCTGTCCCAACATGCAACGATTGCCCATCCGCACGTCTTCGTGTGCCGCGCACGCGCAGACAAGCGCCGTATCTCTCCAGATTTCGCCCGCTTCT
>CALDSM010000603.1 GCA_937923585.1 uncultured bacterium | reverse complement strand
GAAGATGTAGACCCCCATGGAGGCGAGTGCGGCGCCCGGCGAGTCCGGAAGCGGCTTCGGCCGGTCCGGCTTCTCCTCGAACCCCGTGGCGCGCCCCTCCGCGTCCACCTCGAACACGCCGAAGCGCCGCGCCTCCGCCAGGGGCACCTCGAGGGCGGCCACGGTGAGGTCCGCGCCGGCTTCCCGGTGCCGCTGGGCCATCTTCTGGTAGTTCATCTTGTAGATGTGGTCCCCCGAGAGGATGAGCACATCCCCCGGGTCGTGCTGGTTGATGGAGTAGAAATTCTGGTAGATCGCGTCCGCCGTGCCGAGGTACCAGTTGCTGTTGATGCGCATCTGCGGCGGGATGATCTCGATGAACTCCCCCAGCTCGGTGTGCATGATGTTCCACGCCAACTGCACATGGCGTGACAGCGAGTTGGATTTGTACTGGGTCAGCACCAGAACGCGGCGCAATCCGGAATTGACGCAGTTGGAGAGGGTAAAGTCTATGATTCGGTAAATGCCCCCGAAGGGCACGGCCGGCTTGGCCCGGTTCTTGGTCAGCGGGTACAGGCGCTCCCCCGCGCCCCCGGCCAGCAATATCGTCAGTACGTTCTCCATGACAATCCGCTCCTTGCGGTGCAAGACAGTTCTCGGCGCCCCCGTCCGTAGACGTTCCGCCGCACAACCCAGTCACATGTATGAGAACGGATCAGGCGTACAGTTTAGCACCTGTTGCGAAAAACGTCATCAACTTTCTTTTGGCCGTCAGCCACCGCATGCCTGACGGAGCACCGCCACGTCAAGAATGCGCACATGACGGTTGGCCAGTTCCAGGACACCCTCCGCGCGAAGACCGTGCAAAACGCCCGTAACCGTCTCACGGGTCGCCCCGACCAGATTCGCCACCTCCTGGTGGGTAATGTTCAGTTGGGCGGCGCTCCGGTTCCCTTCGTGCCTGCACAGCCTGGCCAGCGCCGCACACACGCGTTCTCTCACCGTATTGAATACGGTTTCGGCAAGCGTTTGTTCCAGTTCCAACACGCGCTGGCTGAGGCGCACGGCGACCGCATAGGCCAGTTCCGGCTCTTCCCTGGCCGCCCGCCGAAAGTCGTCCGCCCGCATCAGGCACAACGTGGAATCCTCCAGCGCTTCGGCATAGTCGTTGCGCTTGGGCCGGTCGGCCATGCACTCATCTCCCAGCATGTCCCCCTGGCCAAGATGACGGAAAGTCAGTTCCCGGCCATCGCCCGAAACCCGCGTGACCCGAATGCGGCCCTCGCGCACCCAGTACACATAGTCGCAGGGGTCATCGGGAAAGTACACCACCTGGCGTGCCTCATAACTGCGATGATAGACGTAGGCCTCTATTTTGGTCAGTACTGAACCGCCCATCCCCTTGAAGAACGGCTCTTCATCCAGCGGCAGCGTAATCCTTTTTGACTTGGACATCCGGCTCACCTCACAGACCGTAGGACCCTCTGATTCCTGCACTCCACGCGGAGAACGCAAAACGCATTATATAGAAAATAACAGTCGCATAAATCCATATAACAACAATGCCGATGGCCAAATTTTGCCGGAACTGGGAAATCTGTCGTCGAAGGCGTACCCCGATGGACTGCGTCGGAATTGAGTCAGGCTGACGCAAACAACCCAAGTCTGTTCGTTTTTGATTGTATGTATTTGTATCTGTGTTTTTGTATTTTTCGTCCATGGGGCCGGTGCGATCCTATTGCATGAGAATACTGCACGTCTGGGCTGAGATTGTCATACACATTTTCCGGTTGCGTCTAACATATTGGGCGGCATGATTATAGCACCAACCAGCGAAACGCCTCGAATAGCCCTGCGTCCGTGGAGTAGTACGATACTTCTCCAAGATTCCTTGCTTTGTGGCACATTGGATGTTAACATTTCAAAGCGAGGTTCTTCGCGGGGTTTTCGGGCGGTCTTCAAAACCTAGTGGCGGCAATGCCGCAGCGCCGCGAGGCCGTACGTGAACCAACGAAGCGTGCCATTTCCTCCTGACTCCGGGTTCACCCTGCTGGAACTCATGTTTGCGTCGGGGGTCTTGGCCACGGGACTGGGGTTGCTTTTCGGTTCACTGGTCAACCTCAGTCTTCTCGGGCAGATTGCCGAGGGGAAGACCAGGGCGACGGGTTACCTGTCGAGTGTGCTGGAGCAGGCCCGCCAAACCCCGCGGAATCGTCTCTTCACCATTTCCCCCCTTGCCCCGCCCAAGGAACCGGGTTACGCCATGACGGTGGCGATTGACGCGTTTGACGCCGCGGGCGTCCCCGTGCGCCTTCCCGTGGCCGACCCGGCCACCG
>CALDSM010000602.1 GCA_937923585.1 uncultured bacterium | reverse complement strand
AGCCCCTCAGGCCGGGGCTGGAAGACCCGGCCTACCCAAGGCACCGCTTCCTCAACGGTGACAGGTTATCCCGCCAGATTCCATGCGGTCATCGAAATCTTGGGCAGGCCGTCCTTCAGGGCGTGCAGCGGCACCGTGGCCGTCAGGGCGCGCGTCTCGCCGGGGAGCAGCGAGAGGTAGTTGTCGCTCCAGAAGGTCGGGCCCGCCTCGCGGTCGGTGGCGGTGTTGATCACCGCCAACTGCACCAGAAACGCAATCGTGTCGCCGGTGTTGCGCACAGTCACGGCAATTTTCTTCTCGTCATCGCCCGACGGCAACGACGCAATGGACATTTCCACGCGGGCGGGCTTGAGGCGCTGCAACCCCGTGAAATCGGCACGGCTCTTGGGCCGCGTGGAATAGACGTCGCCCAATTCCGTGTCCCCTCCGGGAATGTCGGGTGTCTTGGAAAGCCAGTAGAAGTTGTCGGAAAGGGCATTACCGTCCTTGTCCGCCAAATCGAGCCGCAGGAAATAGGGCTCCTTCAGGTTCGCTGGTTCCTCCACGGGGAAGGCGGTGACTACGCCGTCCTCGCCCACATCCACGGCGGCTTCCTTGGACCACACCTGCCTGCTGTCCGCGTCATACAGCGCGGCACGGACCTTGAGGCCTGAGAAGGCCTGCCGCAGGCTGTTGGCGACGTACACCGTGCCGTTGTTGTAGGCGTAGAGCGCATGCACCGGGGTGCAGGCCTTTTTCGCGCCGTAGTAGGCGGCCGTGCCGCGCAGATACCAGTCCACGTACTGCCACGTCATGGCCGCGGGCCATGCCGCGTCGTATTTCCACGTGGTGATTCCGGTGGCCTCGTACTTGTTCCGCGCGTAGGCCTCGAACATGCCGCGCGCGCTGCTGTAGTTCATCGCGTAGGCCTTGTTGCAGAAGTCGTCAAAGCTGCCCGGCGCGCCGTATTGCAGTTCCATGGATTTCATGACGGCGTCAAAGTATTCGGCGCCCTGCGTGACGGTGTGGAACGACCATGAATCGGTCTTGAGGGCGGGCCAGATCTGGTCTTCCGGCATCATCTGCCGGATGCTGTCGCGCACGGCCACAATCCCGCCAATGCCGCCCGACTGGGCGAATCCCCAGGCCACGTCGTGTTTGCGCTCCGTATGGTAGTAGTGGGCCGGGCTGGCATAGGTCCACAGTTCGCGCGTGCCCGTGCGCGTGCCGCCGGTCTTGGCGCGGGTGGCGATGTTGAAGGTGCCCGAGTGGGGCTGGTAAGTGCGGTCCACGCGGTACTTGTCAATGAGTCCCCGATAGGCTGTGTCGAGCTTCTCGGTGGGAAAGGTTTCATCATGGGCCAGGAAGTGCGCCAGGCAGGGGTGCGTGCGCACGCGCAGCATCATGTCGTCAATGCAGGCGATGGCCAGGTCCTCGTTGAGAATGCTGCGGCCGAAAATCTGCTGTGTCACCATGACACCCAGTTCGTCGCACAGGTTGTAGAAGTCCTCCGTTTCGCGGATGGAGAAGCCCTCGGAGCGCAGCATGTTGAGGTTGGCCTCGCGGGCATAGCGGACCAGCGCCGCATACCGCTCGTGCGACAGGTTCAGCATCATGTCCGACGTCATCCACGCGCCGCCGCGGATGAGGATGGGCTTGCCGTTGACCCGGTATTCGCGCCAGTGGTCCTCCCGGACCACCGACGTGATGTCGCGTACGCCGAAACGCACATGCACCGTGTCGGAGACGGCTTTCCCGACCTTGAACGTCATGTCCATGTCGTAGAGTTCCTGCGGTCCCAGCGGGTGGGGCCACCACACGCGCGGGCTGGCAAGCGTGAGTTCCCTGCAGTCTTCGGGCTTGAAAAAGACTTCTTTGGTTTCGCCCGGTTGCAGCGTCACTTCCTGCGACAGCTTGATGTTTTCGATCGCGGCGGCCAGCGTGCCGGCGACGGGCTTGTCGGTGTTGTTGCGCGCGTACACGGAGAGCGTCAGTTGCGCCGATGCGAGGCCGGGCACCTCCAGCTTGGGCGCCGCGTACGCATGGCGCAGCGACACCGGCCCCTGTTCCCGCAGCGAGACACCCTGCCAGATGCCCATGTTCATGTCGGGCGGCTGCGGATTGTGGTCGTCCCAGCCCGTGGTGGCCTCCACCTGCTTGGTGCGGGGCAACTTGTCCGTGCGCAGTCCGGGCGGGATGATCTCGACGGCGAGCGCGTTGGGCTTTCCGGGGTTCAGCAGCGCGGTCACGGGGAACTCAAAGCTGCGGAACATACCGCGCACCTGGTCCGCCCCTGCCACCAGTTTGCCGTTCAGCCAGATGTTGGCCTCGTAGTTGATGCCCTCGAAGTGCAGTGTGAACACGCGGTCCCCGGCTGCCTGGGGCGCGGTGAATTCCGTGCGGTACCACCAGTGCGCCCGGAAGGGGCTATCTTCCTTCATCACGAGCCAAAGGCCGTCCTGGTATCCCGGTATGTCCTTCATATTCGTGCCGTAATAGGGGTCGGGGTAGACCTTGTTGTCCACCAGCGCGGCCAGCACCGTTTTGGGCACGGTGGTGGGATACCATGCGCCCGCGTCAAAGCCGGGCGCGGAAATCGCCGCCCCGTCGGTGCCGACCTGCGCCGCCGATTGCAGCCGCCAGTTGTCCTTGAGCACGAGCGTGGAATGCTCGCCTGCGGCCAGCGGGGCCGCGACGTTCAGAACCAACCCAACCAGGCATATCCCTAATGTCTTCATGTCACTCTCCCGGTTCGTTCTCCGCCATTTTCCTGCTGGCGTCCGTGTTCGTCCATGTTCGTCCGTGTCCGTCCGTGCTCATTGATACCCCTTCTCCTTCAGCCGCAGGTTGGCCTTTTCCAGTTCGCCCAACTGCCAACTGCGCGCATTGGTCGTCGAGATGTTGACAAACGACTCCTGAAACGGCAGGTCAAACACCCACAGTGCGGACAGGGGCACGCCGGCCTCTTCAATGGCTGCCAGCAGTTTGCCAAACTCGACACGCGCCGTCTCGGGGCCGCCGCT
>CALDSM010000601.1 GCA_937923585.1 uncultured bacterium | reverse complement strand
ACGAGATCTGATCGTGACTGGAGTTCAGACGTGTGCTCTTCCGATCTAACCTGTTCGAGGTGGCCGGCGGCTTCGTAATGCCGGTGACGTTTGGGGGGGATGCAACGGCAGTAACGGCAATCCTGCGCGGGTTGCCGGTGAAGGATGGAACGAAGAAGCTGCTCGTCGAGGCGATCTACCCGGGCGAAAAGAATTGGATGGATTTGGGCGCGGTGGAAGTCGAGCCCGAAATGCGAATCACCGTCCCCCTGCAACGCAAGTGCGCCATGATACGACTCACGCCATAGCGTAAAACAGACATGCCCCTCCTGGGCACGCCAATCTCCCGATTGGCTTTTGGCTTTCCTCCCGAGGCCAATCGGGAGATTGGCGTGCCCAGGAGAGCGTACGCTCAGTTCTTCACCACGGCATACCCAACCACCCCGTAATGGTCCGCTAGGTCAACCACCCGTCCGTTGTCCATGGTGTGGCGGGGACGCTGAATGGTTAGACGCGCAAGCGTGGACCCGGTGCCGCAGGGGTTGAACAGGACGTAGTCAATCAGTTCGGGGTTCTTCTGGCCGCGTTTCCAACTGTTCGTGTTGTCCACGCTGTAGGGCACGGGATCATCCATGGGGGCATCAGACATGTCTGTGGCCTTGAGGAGTGCCCTGTAGTATTCCCGGTCATTCCCTTCGCGGCCGGTGTTGAAGTCGCCCATGAGGAACTGCGGAACGCCGGGGCGGCGGTTTGGCCGCAGCACGCGGTCTCCCATCTCGGCATACTGGAGGCTGCGGACCTCCTGGTGTCCGGCCTGCAAATGCGTGCCGGCCATCTGGAATTTCACGCCGTCCTTCTCGCCCTCGACCAGCGTGAGGCCCTTGGAGGCCAATGCGTCCTCGCTGGCCGCGTTCTTGTAGCACGCGAACGCGACGAGCCTGATCGGGAACTTTGCGGCGAACATGACACCGCTGCTGAGCAGGACGCCCGGTTCCTTTTGCGGCTCGACGATGTGCGGGTAGGTCTTCTTCAGTCCCTCGATGATCGTGGGTGTGAGAACCGGATCAAGCACCTCCTGCAGGCAGACCACATCATAGTCGGCCTTGCCAAGGAATTCGATGATCCACGGCAGCCGCTCGACCTGCATCTTCTGCAGGGATTCCGAATAGGCGTCCGCCAGCGTGGGGAGCATCTGGATGTTCCAGGTGAGCATGCGCACCGGCACACCGTCCCCGGCTGGCTCCGCGGCAAGGGTGGATACCGCAATGCCAGCGACAACGGCGAACAGCGCCGCGCTTTTTATGCCCGTAGCCTTCATGTTCCTGTCTTCCTTTGCCGAAGTTCATGACTCGATCAGACAGACAGGAAATGTGCCTGTTTGGTTTCAATACCAAAGAGCGGAAAGGGGGTTTCCGTCATTCCCGCGAAGGCGGGAATCCAAGGACTTTTCAAAGGCTCAGTCCTGCGCGCGTGTTTCTGGATTCCCGCCTGCGCGGGAATGACGGAAGACGTGAGCGCGCTTGTCGACAGGATTGTTCGATTTTCAAAAGTCAGCGTAAGATTAAGAGCAAGAGCAAGATATCTTCCGGCCTTCGGTCGAAAGATGTCACTGGCCCAGCACCCGCTTGCACACGTCCATCAGCGCCTTGCCGTCGGCCAAATCGCCCAGTTCCTTTTTCAGCGCGCCGGTGAGTTTGCCCGCGTGGTTCACCTCGGGGTGCTCCGCCAGATAGGCGTGCACCTTGGCCTCCAGGTCGGCTTCGGAAAGCTGTTTCGGCAGAAACTCCTCCAGCACGGCGATTTCGCCCTCAAGCTGCTCCACCATTTCGGGACGGTTCACCTGCTTGTAGGTCTCCATGCTCTGCTGGCGTTTCTTCACCTCCGCGCGCAGCGCCGCGACGACTTCCTCGTCGGAAACGCCGTTCTCGTGCGGGGACTCCTTTTCCTTCAGCAGGATGGCCGCCTTCGCCATCCGCAGCGTTTCCAGCCGCAGATGCTGCCTGTCCTTGGTGGCCTGCTTGATGCCTTCCTGAATCTGTTCTGCGAGCTTCATGGCTGATCTCCCGTGGTTGACTGTGACTCTATGCTACCCGGCGGGGTCGGCACGGCGCAAAACGGCGCCGGAGGACCGGTTCTTCGTCCTTTGCCCGTCCTTCGCACGGACTTCGCCGCGCCTCGCGTCCCATCCGCGCAAATCGCAGAAAGATCAAAGCCCCGCATCACCATTCGCAAAGTACTTTTCCCCGTCCCCCGCGCCAAGATGGCCGCGCTTTCAGGGGAAAGCGGCGCTTGGCGCGGCGGCATCCGCAACCCGCCCGGTGCCGTCACCCCGCAACCACGGAGGAAGCCATCCATGTGCAACAGGAATGCGTTTGAAAGAAGGCTCGCCATCGTCCAGAGCGACGCGGAGGAAGGATCGAGAGACACGCGGACCATCCGGATCACGATCAGTGTTCCGCCCGAGGCGTTGGCCGACCTGCCCGAATCGGCCGGGCCCTGGCATGAAACCCGGGAAGAAGTGGAACGGGCGCTGGCCCGGGGCGAGCGCAAGCGGATTCTGATCGCGTGGGTGCGCGAGACCCTGCGGCGCAGGCTGAGCGAAAACGAGCGCCGCTGCATCGAACTGCACTTCTTCGAGGGGCTCAGCCACCGCGAGGCCGCCGCCCGCACGGGAACCACCCCCTCCTCCGTACACCGCGGCCTGCACCGCGCACTCGAAAAACTCCGCGAAGCCGCCGAAACCGACCCTGAAATCGCGTCGCTGTTCCGCAAAGGGAAATAGCAGCCGCGCAAAAGACTGTTCTTCCTGATGAGTCAGTGATTCCCAAAACATTCCCGCTTTTTTTCCCATGCGTTGCGGGGTCCGGGAGCGGAAAGCTATACTCTCAGCAATATCAGGCGGCTTCTCTCCGCAGAAAGGTTTCATCATGCTGGGTGGTCTGGGTGATATCGCGAAAATGGGCGCTTTGCTGAAGCAGGCGATGGAATTGAAGGGGCGCATGGAGGAGGCAAAGGCCGAACTGGCAAAGATGGAAATCGAGGTCAGTGTCGGCGCCGACCCTGAAGCCGTCACCGTGCGCATGAACGGCGGCATGGAAGTCGTTTCCCTGAAGATCAGCCCCGAACTCATTGCCCTGGGTCCGGAGATGGCGGAGTCCATGACGCAGGCCGCCTTCAACAAGGCCGTGCAGACGGTGCAGTCCCGCATCGCGGAGAAACTGGGCCCGATGGCGAATGAGTTGAACATTCCGGGGCTGACATAGCCGTGCGCACGGTCTTCTTCGGCACGCCCGAACTGGCCGTGCCCAGTCTGGCCCGTGCGGCGGAATGCAGTGAAATCGCCGCGGTGGTCTGCCAGCCCGACAAGCCCCAAGGGCGCAGCGGCACCCCCGCACCCCCGCCGGTCAAGGTGTGGGCGGTCGAGCACGGCATTCCGGTGCTCCAGCCGGCCAAGCTCAACGACGGCACTTTTGAGGCCTGGCTGCGCGAACAGCGGCCCGATGTGTGCCTCATGGCGGCCTACGGCCGGCTGTTGAAGCAGCCGATCTTGGACGTTCCGCCGCTGGGCTGGCTCAACGTTCATCCCAGCCTGCTGCCGCGCTGGCGCGGCCCGTCGCCCATCCAGACGGCCATTCTCGCCGGGGACGCGGAAACGGGCGTGACCATCATGCGCGTCATCCTGGAAATGGATGCGGGCGACATTGTACTCCAGCAAACGACGCCCATCGGCCCCGATGAAACGTCGGAGGAACTCTCCGCCCGCTTGGCCGTGATGGGCGCGGACCTGCTGGCACAGGCGATGGGCCTGGTGGAGCAGGGCAAAGCGTCCGCCACGCCGCAAGACCCGGAGACGGTCGTGTTCTGTGCACTGTTCAACAAGGAGGACGGCCGTATCCGCTGGGATGGCCCGGCTTGGCGCATCCACAACCGGGTGCGGGCGTCCATTCCGTGGCCGGTGGCGCAGTGCCTCTACCGCGGCGAGGTCTGCCGCATTCTCAGGACCACGCCGGTTGAGACCCCCGCCGATGCGCCGCCGGGCACCATAACGCAGGTGCTCAAGGACCGCGTGCTTGTCGCGACCGGCGAGGGACAACTGGCCATTCTGCGTTTTCAGGCGCCGGGCAAAAAGCCCATGGACATGTCGGCGTTCCTGCTGGGACGGCGCATTGAGCCGGGCGAACGCTTCGAGGAAATCCACTAAATGCCAGTTGATCCGGTGCGTGACGCGGCGGTAGACGTGCTGCTGCGGGTCTTTGAGCGGGGCATCCATCTCGAAGAGTCGCTCGACAAGACCATCCGCCGAAAAGGTTCGCTGCTCAGCCCCCGGGGCCGCCGTTTCCTGTCGCAAATCTGCTACGGCACGGTGCGGCACCGGCTGCTGTGCGACCACGTGCTGAGCGGACTGTGCGAACAGCCGCTGGACGACCTCCCGCCCGCCGTGCTGGTCGTGCTGCGCATGGCCATCTTCCAGTCCCTGTTCTGCAGCCAGGTGACCCGTCCGGCCATGGTCCACACCTCGGTGGACCTGTCGCAGAAACGGGGCCACGCGGGACTGGCAAGGATGACCAACGCCATTCTGCGCAAGGCCCCGGAAACATTGGAGAACATTGCCTTTCCCGACCCGGCGAAGGACATGGCGGCCTATCTGCGTCTGCGTTATTCGCTGCCGCGCTGGATGGCGCGGGAATGGGTGGAGCGCTTCGGCCCGGAGGGTGCGGAGCGGTTCTGCGCGCGGATAAACACCCAGGCGCCGATGAGCCTGCGCGTGAACACGGCGAAGACGACACCGGAGGAACTGGCGCGGCACTTGGAGAAGTCGGGCATCCTGACCGCGCACGAAACGCCGATTCCGGAGGAGTTGACCGTTTCGGCGGGGGGCAACCCCATTGACACACGCTGGTTCGAGCAGGGACATTTCCTCGTGCAGGACCCGGCGTCCATGCTTCCGCCGCGCTTGCTGGAACCGCAGCCGGGCGAGCAGGTATTAGACCTCTGCGCCGCGCCGGGCGGCAAAAGCACGCACATCGCGCAATTGACCGGCGGCGGGGCGCGGTTGACCGCGATGGACGCCGTCGGACGTCGGCTGTGGATGGTCCGGGATAATTTTGCCCGGCTCGACATGCCCGAGTGCGGCATTGTGTGCGGCGACGGCTCCCGCCCCCCCTTCGCGGCGGGCAGTTTTGACCGCGTGCTGGTGGATGCGCCCTGTTCCGGACTGGGCACGCTGCGCCGTCATCCCGATTTGAAATGGCGCGTGACGCCGGAAACGGTGGCGCGGCTGGCCGAAACCCAGCAATCCCTGTTGCGCAGGGGGCTGGAACTTTGCAAGAATGGTGGTCTTGTCGTCTATTCCGTTTGCACCTTCACCCGGCAGGAAACCGTTGAGACGGTGAACACTGTCCTGACGGAGGGGCTGTGCGAACCCGAAGACGGCCCGGAGTTGCTCGCACCGTGGAAAACAGCCCAGGGACAATACCAGACCGACCCGCTCGACGGAGCATTGGACGCATTCTTCTTGATGCGGCTTCGGAAACGGTCCTAGGCGTTTTTTTCTTTGTCCTGCGCTTCCTCGCATGGGGCATCCAGTGGTCCGTGGCGCTGGTCGTGTTTGCGCTGGTGATGGCGGGCGCGGGCTATTACGTGTTCATGTACGCCATTGAGGGGGGGCAGCACGTCGCGGTGCCCGCCATTGCGGAGATGCCCGTGACCGACGCGGCGGCGCGATTGGGCGAAAGCGGCCTTGAAATGGGCCGCCAGACACCGGTCCCCCACCCCACCATCCCCAAGTACTACGTGATCAGCCAGCGTCCCGCGGCCGGCAAGGTGGTGCGGGCGGGCCGCCGCATTGACACCGTCGTCAGCATGGGCCAGGACTACCTGAAAGCGCCCGACGTGCGCAACATGACGCTGGAAGACGCGCGCCGTGCGGTGACCCAGGCGCGGTTCCGCGTGGGCAGCCTGGCGCGCATCCCCTCGGAGGCGGCCCGCGACACCGTGCTGGCGCAGGACCCGCCCCCCGGCGGCGAACTGGCCAACCAGGGCGACATCCACCTGCTGCTGAGCGCGGGCACGCAGCGCGCCAGCGACATGATGCCCGACCTGCGCGGCATGAAGATCACCGAGATCGCCGCCGTCATGCAGCCCTACGGCGTGACGCTGGTGGCCAATGAGACCGACATTCCCGACGCGCCGCTGGACGTGGTGCTTGGACAAAGCCCGCAGCCGGACATGCTGATTTACCCGAACCAGGTGGTCACCTATGACTACAGGCCGTCGCGGCAGACGGAGGCGCCCACACAGCGCTTCGAGACGGAAGTGCGCCACCAGATGCCCTACGACTGGTACGGGCGCGACGTGCGGGTGGACCTGGTGGACCGGTCGGGCGCGCGGCAGACCGTGTGGCGCAAGCCGCCCTCTTTTGACGATGAATCGCGGAGCACCTACCTGGCGGGCACGGCCATCCGGCTGCCGGTCACGTATATTGACGAGGCGGTGGTGGAAATCAACGTGGACAACAGGGTGGAGGCGCAGTACCGCCTGAAGGGCGGCGGCGCGCCGGAAGTGATGGGCGCAGCATCAGGCACCGTGCCCGCGCCCGCACCACCGGCCACCTCTCCGTCGCCGCTCTGATGCACGAAAACGCCGCAACATTCTTGGAGTTACCCGCAGAAAATGAAAATTAAGGTTTCCCCCTCGCTGCTGGCAAGTGATTTTGGACGGCTCGGCGAACAGATCAGCGAGGTGATTGATGCGGGCGCGGACATGATTCACTTTGACATCATGGACGGCCATTTTGTGCCCAACATCACCATGGGTCCGCCGGTGCTGGCCAGCCTGCGCCGCCACTGCACCGTCCCGATGGACGTGCACCTCATGATTACCGAGCCGGAGCAGTATGTGGACGACTTCATCCAGGCGGGCGCGGACATCATCACCTTCCACACCGAGGCCTGCCGCCACCCGCACCGGCTGCTGACGCGAATCCAGGACCAGGGGGTTAAGGCCGGGGTGGTGCTCAATCCGGGCACCTCGGAGGACGATATCGAGTACCTCGCCAACATGGTGGACATGGTGCTTATCATGTCGGTCAATCCCGGTTTCGGCGGGCAGTCCTTCATTTCCGACATGCTGCGCAAGATAGAGAATGTGCGCGCCATGATCGGCGAGCGCGATCTCGAGGTGGACGGCGGCATAGACGACACCACCGCGAAACAGGTCATTGACGCGGGCGCGAACGTGCTCGTGGCGGGTTCATACATCTTCCGGCATCCGTCTTATCTCGAAGCGATTGAGACGCTGAAATCGGCCGGAGAGTGACAGAAACATAGCGCCGAAAGGCGGGAGGTCCGGCCATGAATGCGGTCAAGCGGGTGGCAGCGATTGGGTTGCTTCTTGGGGCGACGGGTGCGGCGGCGTGGGCCGAAGGCGCGAAGCCCGTGCCGTCGGAAATGGACCGGACACGGCAGTGGGATGCGGCCAAGTTTGAGGGCAATGCGGACGCCGGGGGGGGCGTTGACGTGTCTCCCTTCTTCTCCTTTGTATACGATGGCAAGCCGTCGTCCGAATTCCTCGGCTCCTGGAAGTTGGAACGGACCGCCAAGCCGGGCGCAGAAGGCCGGGTGCTGCACACCGTCACGTACACCGATCCGGTGACAGGTTTGCAGGCGCGGATCGAGGGATTCCGCTATCCCGACTTCCCGATGGTCGAGTGGACCATCCACTTCAAGAACACGGGCAAGGCGGACACGCCCATCCTGTCCGACATTCTGGCCATGGACACCATGCTCAACGGTGATGCGGGCGCGGAGTTCACGCTCCACCGCAACAAGGGCGACAATTGCACGGCGGACAGTTTTGAGCCCATCCATGAACCGCTTCCCGCCAAGGCGGAAATCACCGTGGCAAACACGGGCGGACGGCCCACCCAGATTTCTTTTCCCTACTTCAACATCCAGGCGGGCGGGCGCGGATTCATTGTCGCCCTGAGTTGGGCCGGACAGTGGCGCACGCAGTTCACGAGGGATGAGGGAACCGGCCTGCGCATCCGTGCCGGCCAGGAGCAGACCCACTTCCTCCTGCATCCGGGCGAGGAAGTGCGCGGGCCGATGATGGTGGTGCAGTTCTACGAGGGCACGCGCACCCGCGCGCAGAACGTGTGGCGGCAGTGGATGATCGCGCACAACACGCCAAAGCCGGGCGGCAAACTGCCGCCGCTGCCGCAGTTGAACGCGTGCAGTTCGCACCAGTTCGGCGAAATGATCAAGGCCGACACGAAGAGCCAGATTTTCTTCGTGGACAAGTACCTGGAACGGGGCATGAAGCTGGACTACTGGTGGATGGACGCCGGATGGTACCCCTGCGACGACAACTGGGGAAAGACGGGCACCTGGGAAGTGGACCAGAAGCGTTTCCCCGGCGGATTCAAGCCCATCACCGACCATGCGCATGCCAAGGATGTGAAGATCATCGTGTGGTTCGAGCCCGAGCGCGTGGCGGGCGGCACCTGGCTCACGGAGACCCATCCCGAATGGATTCTGGGCGGCAAGGATGGCGGACTGCTGAACCTGGGCAACGCCGAGGCGCGCACCTGGCTGATTGACCATGTGGACAGGCTGCTGACGGACAACGGCATTGACCTCTACCGCCAAGACTTCAACATGGACCCGCTCGGCGCCTGGCGCAAGAACGACACGCCGGACCGGCAGGGCATCACCGAGATTCGTCACGTGGAGGGCTACTTCGCCTACTGGGACGCGCTGCGCGAACGCCACCCCGACATGCTCATTGATTCCTGTGCCAGCGGCGGGAGACGCAACGATCTGGAGACGCTGCGCCGCGCCGTGCCGCTGCTGCGCAGCGACTACATCATGGAGCCGGTGGGCAACCAGTGCCACACATGGGCGCTCTCCGAATGGTTTCCCTTCTATGGCACCGGTTCCTCAAAGACGGACCCCTACATGATCCGCAGCATCCTCTGCCCCAGCCAGACGGCCTGCTGGGATCACCGCGAAGACAATATTGACTGGGCGGGCATCAAGGGCATTGTGGACGAATGGAAAGCCTTCGCGCCGAATTACTTCGGTGACTACTACGCGATCACGCCCTATACCCTCGACGCGGACAAGTGGATCGGCTGGCAGTTTGACCGGCCCGAGGCGGGCGAGGGACTCATTCAGGTGTTCCGGCGCGATGCCTCTCCCTATGAGTCGGCGCAGTTGCCGCTGCAGGGGCTCGATACCGGGGCGCGCTACCGCGTCGCGCCCGCGTCGCCGCTGAATCCCGGCGAGCCGGTGGAAATGGCCGGGGCCGATTTGCTGGACAAGGGACTGCCCGTTACAATCCCCTCCAAGCCCGGATGGGCGTTCTTCACGTACAAGCATATCTGACACTGGGGGTGCCGGCGTCCCGCCGGCCTCTTCAGCGGGCATTCTTCACGTATAGGCGTATCTGACGACAGGAGTCTTCGACACCATGCGCATCACATTTGCCACGCTCACTGCAGCGCTTGCCGTGGGAATGCTCTGCTTCGTCCCGTCCGCAATCGCGGCCGAACCCGGAGCCACCCTCTACGTGTCGCAGGACGGCAACGACGCCTGGACCGGCTCGCTGGCCGCGCCCAACGAGCTTGCCTCCGATGGACCGTTCTTTACCGTTGAACGCGCACGGGATGCCGTCCGCGCGCTGAAGCAGGCGGGACCGCTCCCGGCAGGCGGCGTGAAGGTGGTGCTTCGCGGCGGCCGTTACGCGCTCAAGAAGACACTGGAGTTCGCCGCGGAGGACTCGGGAACGGCGGAGGCGCCCGTTTCGTACGCGGCACAGCCGGGCGAGAAGGTCTTCCTCACCGGCGGCGTGCGCGTGCCCGCCTTTGAACCCGTGTCCGACCCCGCCATCTTGGAACGTGTGTCACCCGAGGCGCGGGCCGCCATGGTGCAGGCCGACCTGAAGGCGCTGGGTGTCACCGATTTCGGGCCGCCCAACGACGGCGGCGTGGAGGTGTTCTTCCAGGACAAACCCATGACCCTGTCGCGCTGGCCCAACGAGGGGTTCGTAAACATCAAGGACCTGGCCGTTCCCGACGACCATCAGATCCACGGCATCAGATCGGAAGAGCGTCGTGTAGGGAAAGAGTGTAGATCTCGGT
>CALDSM010000600.1 GCA_937923585.1 uncultured bacterium | reverse complement strand
GGTGAACACACCGGTGGTGAGGTCGTAGGTGGTGCCGTCCATGATGCACATGTACCGGCGCCTGTCATCGGGATAGCGAATGACGGCCACATGCGGCCTGCCCGTATGCTCTATGGCAAAGCGGTATCCGAAGCGGGTGAATGATTCCGACGCCGCCTCGCGGTAACGGCCCGCCGCCGTTTTGGCGACCCGGGTTGCGCCGTTTTCAAAGTAGCGGTCCGGCCCCAAGTCCTGTGTGCAGTCAATGGCATGGAGTGTCCGCCCGTCTTTGCTGTCCGCCGGCGATGCGCTCCCTTCTCCCGCCGCCATCGCCAGTCCCATCCCAAAACCCGCCGTCGCTCCGATGAAACCGCGCCTGGTCATGCCCTTCTGTTCCCTCATGGTGTGCTCCTTCTCCGCTTGTCCAGGCCGGTTTCATTCATGCGTTCACCCGCATGTCCGTCATTCCCGCGAAGGCGGGAATCCAGGACTCCGCGCACAGGCCTGAGTCCTCGCTCAAGCCTGGATTCCCGCTTTCGCGGGAATGACGGCGAAAACGTGTCTTCCTTTGTCCTACAGACGGTGCCTACTGCTTCTCCAGCGACTGCCGGTACAGGTCGAAGAATGTGTACGGGTCGCAGAACTCCCAGTTCTCCTTCGCGTAGTCCTTCTGCAGCAACTCGCACACGCCCTTCATGGTTGTCGGCGACTGGAGTATCCATCGGAAGATGAGGAACTGCGGTTTGTTCGGCTTGGCGAAATGCGCCATCTCCGCCGCGGCCTTGCCGAGGTTGTTTCCGTCGGGATAGATGTCTGACACATGCCGGAGGAACGGTGTGCTGCCGACCAGCGGCTTTTCAAAGCCCAACTGCATGCCCACGCCGTCGGGGGAGAACTGTGAGTAGGCTTCCTGCACATTCAGCGGCATCCTGCCATGGAACCCGTTTATGGCGAAGCCCGTGATGCTGTAGTCGAACTGGCCGTACCAGCGCTTGTTGTGCTCGATCCACAGCGGCAGCGCATCGGGCAGGCCGCTGTCCAGCCGGCTGCCGGTGAGCAGGTTCGGGTTGACGTAGCCCGCGCCGCTGTCGCCGCCGATGAACCAGTCGTTGGGTGACTTCGTCGCATAGACGTAGTCGAACGCGTAGGGCGCGCGCTCGGCCAGGTTCGGGTTGAACGCCCACGCGATGGGCATGACGCCGCGCGCCGGGTCGTCCCACACGCGGGGAATGCTGCGCGACAGCCACGCGGCGGAGTCGTAGTCGCCCATGTAGATCAGGACGTGGGTCTTGTCCTCCAACTTGCGCGGCGCGGGCCGCCGGTTCTGTTCATAATGCGCCTTCAGCAGGCAGTGCCTGTAGGCCGACGCGTTCACCATGCAGCCGATGCCCAGCGCGTCGGCGTCCATAATCGCGTTGTACGCCGAGAGGATGGCCGCATATTCCCACTCGGCGGGCACGGGCTCGTGTTTGCCCCCGGCCACACCTTCGCTCGTGTATTTCAGGTTCCAGGGAACGAAGCCGCCGACCGACGTGAAGGCCCTGCCGCCGTTGCACGCGCACTGCGCCTTGAGCAGGGCGCAGAGCGTCTCTTTGTCCGTGCCCAGCGGCTGTTTCGGGTCGTCCACCGGCGCCTCGTCGGCCCAGGGGCTCAGGTCGAAGAAGAACGCCTTGTTCGCAATGTAGAAGTCGTGGTTGGTGAGCGTGGCGTTTTGCAGGTCGGGATAGGAGAAGCCCGGCTGGCCGGGCTTCTGCGAATAGCCGTCAATGTAGTTTGCCATCAGCGTGGGGCTGCACTTGAACTTGTCCAGGTACTCGCGCTTCGCCCACATATACGCGTCGCACTTGGCGCTGCCGGTCTCGCTACCCGTGAACTTGCCCGTCAGGTCCGTCTTCACCGGCGGCAGCACGCCCGCCTTGTCGAGCAGCAAGAGGAGCGGACTGCCCGCGCGCATGGGCAGCAGGCCGTCCACGCCGCAGATTGTGGCGGCCACATTCGCCGTCGCGGCCACATTCTGGTCCCAGAGCACTAATCCCGTTGTGTGTTCCGGGAAGCGCCGCAGCAGCGCAATCAGATCCTTCTCCTGCGTTACGGGCACGTCCTTGAGCCAGCGCTTGCGCTGCACGTCGAGCCAGTAGTCATCCACATTGCGGCCGTCGGCCTCCAGAAAGCGCAGCGCCAGTCGCGGCTTGTCCCGGTTCACCAGCCCCTGCAGCGACGAGACCAGTTTCAGCGTGTCATAGCGCAGCACCGAGTCGTCCGGCAGCGATTGCAGACACGCCTGCATGTCGAAATACACCAGCGGCGTCGGTGCGGCCACGGGCGCGTCCGATGCGGCAAAAAGCATGGAAAGGGCGATCATGAAGGTCATGGCGCAAATCTCCTGAAAAGTGCAACCACGCCAGTGTACCCGCAAACGAAAACCAAGGCAATTTCGCAAAACATGCACAATTCACTCCCCTGAGCAGGCTCCCATTTTGGACTGCGGTGTCGCTGCCACCGCAGTCCAAAGAATCCCCGTGCGGTGTCTTCTCATCGGTCGTTCGCGGTTCTCTCCCATGTGCTTCTGGTGCCGCACAACCCGATTGCGCCACAATACCGCCCGCCGCCCGGCATATCGGCGCGCGGCAACAAGGATCACCATGAACAACAACTACGTACACGGCTATCATGATCGCGAATCCCTGCGCCTGCAGGATCAGGCCTCCACGCTGGTCGAACTGCTGCATTCGGACACGGTCTATCCGGCGGGGAGCCGGGTGCTGGAGGCCGGATGCGGCGTCGGCGCGCAGACCGTCACCCTTGCGGCAAACAGCCCGGACGCGCTCATCACCTCCATAGACATCTCCGAGGCGTCGGTCGCCGAAGCACGGCGTAAGGTGGAGGCGGCGGGTTTCACGAATGCGCAGTTCCAGCAGGGCGACCTGTTTCATTTGCCCTTTGAACCGGAATCATTCGACCATGTGTTCGTCTGCTTTGTGCTGGAGCATCTGACCCACCCCGTCGCCGCGTTGCGCAAGTTGAAAGAACACCTGCGGCCGGGCGGCACCATTACCGTCATCGAGGGGGACCACGGCTCGGCCTATTTCCATCCGAACAGCGATACCGCGCACCGCGCGATCCGGTGCCAGGTGAAATTGCAGCGGCAGGCGGGTGGCAATGCCATGATTGGCCGGGAACTCTATCCGCTGCTGTGCGAAGCGGGTTTCAACTCCGTCCGTGTTTCGCCGCGCATGGTGTATGTGGACGGCAGCAAGCCCGAACTCATCGATGGATTTACCAAGAAGACCTTCACGGCCATGATAGAGGGTGTGCGCGAAACCGCGCTCAAGGCGGGACTCATGGATGCCTCGGAATTCGACCAGGGAATCAGCGACCTTTACCATACCGCCGCGCCCGACGGCGTGTTCTGCTACACTTTTTTCAAAGCAGTCGGAATCAAACAGGCATAGACGTTCTTCAAGTCGCGTCGGCGCCGTCCAGGCACGACCGACGAAGAGGAGCAGGCGTCAAATGAAAGCCAAAGAGCTGGACAAAAGATTCGACGGAGGTGCGGATATTACCGCCGCGTTGGACCTGTCCCAAGCCCGGCGCATGAATCTTGAATCCATCCGCGTCAGCGTGAATCTCCCCTTGTGGATGGTGAATTCGCTGGACAAGGAAGCAAATCGTGTCGGCGTTACCCGCCAGTCGATTATCAAACGGTGGCTTGCCGAGCGGCTCAAGCAGGAAAGTGGGTGCTGAGTCGGGTCACTTGCGGTTGCGGTAGAAGAAGACCCAGATCGGAAGAGCACACGTCTGAACTCCAGTCACGATCAGATCTCGTA
>CALDSM010000599.1 GCA_937923585.1 uncultured bacterium | reverse complement strand
GCCGCCCGCCGAATTTCTTGTGGGCGAGGCGTTCGAGAATGTTCGGGTAGGTGAGGTCGTTGGACGGCCCCTCCTCGGTGGTCGAGGCGCCCACGCACAGGATGCGGTAGACGCCGGGCGGCTTTGGAAGCACCACGTCGTCATCGCGAAGCCCGACGTTGTTCACCGAAAACTGTTCGGAAACGCCGAGCACGTTGGGGCGGGCGTCACGCCTCTCGTGGGGGCGGAAGGAGAAGAAGTCCCTGTCCCACAGGTCCTTCAGGTCGGGCGCGGGCGCGTTCATGTTTGGCCAGCACAGCGCGGCATAGGGCGGCACGGGCCTCGTTTCGCCGATGATGGGCGGGGGATTCGTCGAGGCCGCCATGCAATACCACGGCGGGCCGTCTGCCCGGTCAAAGAATATCGGCGGGCCGTCCTCCGCCACATAAGGAAGTGCGGCGATGATGCGGGGGGCATCCTTTGCGCCGACATAATCCGAAGGCGTCTTGCCGCCGGGGTAGTCCGATTCCGAGTAGGCCTTGACCACGGTGCCCCGCCCGTCCACCAGCACCAATTTGACGCGATAGGCGTCGGTGAATGCGTATCGTTCCCAGTCTTCGAGCAGTCCGAGGTAAGCGACCCGGTGGAGGGCCGTCTCCCTGTCTGAGGGAACGGGCAGCAAGGACTTGGATTGTCCCGCGCCGCGATACTGGTCGCGCGCCGCCGCATCCTCAAGTTCCGGCGAGAATTTGTCCTGCCCGTTCTTGGCCGGCCAGTCGCTCTTGTTCTGCCGTGCGAGCGCGAAGGGGTTGGTCATCATGACGTACTGTCTGCGGATGCCCTCCCAAACATCGAGGACCGGCACGATCAATGCGAGCAGAAACAGCGCGCCGATTGTGCGGAGCAGCCGCCGTTTCCACCGTTTCATGGCCGGGCTCCCGCGCCGGTCTTGGCGGCGCGGGCCTTTTCCAGCACCCGTTCAGAGCGCTTGTCGTTGGGATCGAGCCGCTTTGATTCCTCGGCCGCCTGGATTGCCTCTTCAAGGCGCCCCATGCCCAGGCAGGCGCTGGCCAGGACGGTATGCGCCCATGCATCGTTGGGCAGCAGTTCGAGCGCGTGTTTCGCGGCCATGACGGCCTCGTCATAGCGGCCCAGGTCGAGCAGCAGCATGGCGATGTTCACATGGGACCAGGGATAGCTGGAATCGTCCAGGCGCACCGACTCACGCAGGGCGCCCAGCGCCTCTTCGGCGCGGCCCATTTCCTTGAGCGTCATGCCGAGATAGGACCAGCCCTTGGCGTATTGCGGGTCGAGGCTGACGGCCCTGCGCGCGGTCAGCTCGGCGGTATCGTATTCGCCGGTGCGCCAGAATTCGAGCGAAAGATCGCCGAATTCGCGCGCCGGCTCGCCGGAGAGCGGTTTGCGCCCGTCCACAGGCGCGTCTGCACCGGGTTCGCGCCACACGCGGTACAGCAGTATGTGCTGGATGCCGCCGTATTCCCAGGACTGGAAGGAAAGGCCGCGGGCGCGGAATTCCGCCTCCAGGTCGGGGATCGGGCCGCCGGTGAAATACTCCGTTTGCACGAGCACCCAGGCAATGCGCGACCCCCCGCCGACCTTGGAGGGCAGGTTGAGGCCGGTGAAGAAGGCGCACTCCTCCGCGAGAACATCGTACTGGCTGCCGTAAGTGATCAGGTCGTGTGCGCCGTAGGAGACGACGTTGGGCACGGGGCCCAGGTTGTAGGCGAAGACCCGCTTCCAGAGCCAGTTGTGCGCCAGGATCAGGTCGTCCGGGTTCGCATCGGCGCGCAGCCGCGCGCACGCGCTCTTCCAGTCGGGATGCTGCGGAGTGCCCAGGATCAGCGAGTGCTGGTATCCGAAGAAGGCGATCAGCAGGAGCACCAACAGGGCGCGCACCGCGCGCCAGCGGATCATGGTGATCACGCCCGCGAAGATGATGTACAGGGCAAGGGAACTGTGCAGGGTGTAGCGCGGCATGATGCAGGGCCGCCACACCAGGGATGCCAGATAGAGTGTCACGGGCGGCAGCAGGAACCACAGCAGCAGGAAGATGTTCCAGCGGCAGGGCGTGTCTTTTGCGCCGGTTCCGCACGCGGACGCGCGGCGGCTGCGCCAGGCGCCCAAACCCGTCAGCAGCGCCACGGACAGCAGTACGGCGGCAATCCACCAGCGGCCCACGGTCCGGTCCAGCCGCGTGATCTTCATGGCGGTTTCGGGAGAGACCACCTTTTCCCACAGCGCCGGGGTGGGGTTCAACTGGTAGGTCATGCCGACCGCGTCATCGGCGAAGAGGTCACCGACGAACTCGCCGGGTGTCGGGAGCTTCATCCATGAGTCCACATGGCCCTGATCCCAGAAGCGGATGGTGGCTATGTATACCGCGATGGGGGCGGCGGCCAGGGCCATCAGTGCGACCCAGCGGGCAATGCGCCTCCAGTCGCGCGGAAAGCAGAGGACCCAGAA
Source organism: uncultured bacterium (assembly GCA_937923585.1). GTDB lineage: Bacteria > Hydrogenedentota > Hydrogenedentia > Hydrogenedentales > CAITNO01 > CAITNO01. Next base: position 8,983 of record CALDSM010000599.1, on the reverse strand, counting down.
GACGCCTTCGGTGAAGGGCACCAGCACGGCGAACGGATGGGTCCACAGCAGCAGCAGCGTTGCCGCGCCGTGGCCCGCCCACCACCGCCGCCCGCCGCCGCGCACGAGACGCACAAAGGTCCACACGGACAGGGCGGCAAGCAGTGTCATCAGGCCGTACATGCGGATTTCGCGGGCGAACTGCCAGTGAACCGGGGAAAGCGCCACGCACAGCATGACGACCAATCCCGCGCCGGGACCGAAGAAGGTGCGGCCCAGCAGCCACGCCGCGGGAAGGATGAGCATGGCGATAAAGACGGACAGATAACGAAGCGTGTTGAAATCGTTGCTTACGTAACGGGTCCACAGGTACTCGAAGGTGTAGTACAGCGGCATGGTGGCCGGGTCCATCGAGCGGTTCTGCTTCCAGAACGCGAGCAACGAGGGGGCTGTATCACGGATGACGGTTTGGTTCCAGCGGATGAAGTCGGGCGATGCCTGCCACGCGGACGGCGGGTCCAGGTGCACCACGCTGGTAAATTCGTCCCACCAGATGGACTCGCGGTCAAGCTGCCAGCAGCGGACACCGGCGCCCGCAAGCAGAATGAGCGCAAAGGCCGCCGCATGGGCGGCTGAGAAACGCCGCGCGGAAGGGACGGCGGTCTGGGGTGTCGTATCTTCGGGCATCAAGATTCCTGACTGGGCGCACAAATCCAACCGCGATGACGTGCAAGATGCTCCGCCTGCCGTGGTTGCGCAGGATCATGGCATTTGCCATAATGGCGGCGCAAATTGGGAGGCGTGGGGCCACCACAGGGACACTGCGGCATTGAACGGCACAAAGGCGTGGGCGAAGAATCTTGGAATGGCAGCGGCGTCGGTGCTGGCCGTGTTTGCCCTGTCGCTGGGCGCCGACTGGATGACGGGCCGCTATGCCACGCGCCCCGAAATGCGCGGCACGATGGAACTCATTCTCACGCCCCCGCGGGCGGAGCAGACCTTCACGTCCGTTGAGTTCACCTACACGGTGCATGTCAATTCGCTGGGGCTGCGCGGGCGCGAACTCCATGCCAACCCCGGCGTGTACCGCATTGCCGCCATCGGCGACTCATTCACGTACGGCTGGGGCGTGGAGGAGGAGCAGAGCTGGCTTCGGCTGCTGGAAAAGAACCTGCGGGACCGGGGCTACAATGTTGAGACGGTCAATCTCGGCAAGCCCGGCGCGGGACCGCCCGCCTATGCCGATCACGCCGAAAAGGCGCTGCCGGTGGTGCGTCCCGACCTCGTTCTGGTGGTCATGCACCAGGGGGATGACATGGCCGGTTCGGGCAGGGAAGGCCTCGAGAAGCTGGAGAAGCAGAAGCGGCGGGAGGGCGGCGCGGTGGGCAGGTTTGCCCGCGCCGTTTACCCGAACATCACCCGGATGCTCCGCGACGCGCGGCTGAGCCGCCTGGGCGACCGGCGCACCCAGGAGGCGCCACCGCAGAAGAGCTCCGCCGAGGACAACCGGCGCTGGGCGGAGAACACGGCCAGAAACGAAATCCTGGCCAAAATGACGCCGGACAAGAAGGCGATGTTTGAGGCAATAGACCCGAGGGTGCGCGAGGCGTTCATGCAGGGCATGTTCAACCCGTATATGGTGGGGCTGGCGATGGACAACCCCCGCTTCTACATCATGCCCATGATGCTGGACGACCCCTGGGTGAAGAACTGCATAGACAACATGGCGGGCCAGCTGCGCCGCATCGAAAACGCGGCCAAAGACGTGGGGGCCACCGTGGCCGTGCTGACCATCCCGGACGGCGTGTACGTGAACGACGCCGCGCGGAAGAACATCACGCGGGTCGGCTACGCGATTGACCCCAGTCTCATGACGGCGGAGAACGCCGACGGGGGCGTCCGCCGCGCCTGCGAACAGGCGGGGCTGCCGTTCCACACGGTCAGCAAGGGCTTTGTTGACCGCTCCTCCGAGACGGACCTGTTCTTTGAACTGGACAGCCATCCCACCCCCAAGGGGCACGCGCTCTATGCCGACCTGATCACGCCGATCATCGAGCGCATCATCGCGCCGAACGCGCCCAGGATCCAGCCGTGAGCGACGCGCCCGCCACGCCTCCCTCCATGCCGCAGGGCGGGGCGCTGCGGCGCGGTGTTATTTCCCTGGCGGCGATGCTGCTGCCCGTGGCGGCCGTGTTCGGCGCGCTCGAAGTCGGCGCGCGGGTCTGGGAGGTGTGGAATCCGCCCATGCGCGTGGACTTGGGACAGGGATTCGACGATTCGATTCGGCTTTTCCAGCCGAGCCCAAACGACCGGACCCGCATGGTGACCAATCCGGACAAGCTGGTGTCGTTCCGGGACGAGTCTTTCGAGAAGGTGAAGCCGCCGCGCACACTGCGCATCTTCGCGCTGGGCGGCTCGTCGGTTAATTACGCCAAGGTCTTCCTTGACGGCATGGGTGAACGGCTGCAGGAAGCGCTCAAGGCCCGCTACGACCGCGTGGAGGTGATTGACTGCGGCGGTCTGTCCTACGGCAGCCACCGGATCGTGCTCATTGCCCGCGAGATCGTCCAGTACGACCCCGACCTCGTTCTGTTCTACGAGGCACACAATGAATTTGAGGAGCTGCAGCAGCTACAGTTGGCCAACCTGCCCGCGGCCGGCACCCAGCGCGCCCTGTCCCGCTCGGCGCTGTACCGGTTCATCCGCGATGCGCTCGCCAGGCGCGCCATCAGCCGGCTCGAAGGGGAAAAGCGGGAGCGCGACCTTGCCAACGCCCTGCCGGACGCGTCGAAGTCCTGGATGCACCAGTTTACCCCGGAGGAAATCGCCGGGCGCATGCAGGCCTTCCATGACAACCTTACCGCCATTGTGCGCCTGTGCCGCGAGCACAGTGCGTCTGTCATCCTGGCCAGTGTGCCGTCCAATCTGGTCAAGCCCAGCCTGCCCGGCCCCGAAGGCGCGCGCTACGAGAAGGAAGTGCTGCCGCTCTTTGCCGCCGGGGAATGGGAAAAGGGCGCGGGGTTGGGCCGGGAAATCCTGAAGAACGCCTCGCCCCGGCACCAGTCTTCGGATACGGAGAACGGCATCATCCGCGCGGTCTGCCGCGACCTTGATGTGCCGCTGGCCGATGTCGAGGCGGCGATCATCGCGGCCGAGCCGCACAAGGTGCCCGGTGAGACGCTGTTCAATGATCACTGCCACCTCAACAACGAAGGCAACGAGATTCTGAGCCAGGTGTTTGAGAAGGAGATTCTGAGACTGATCGCACCGGACCGCTGAGATAACGCCGGCAAGTACGCAAGGCAACGTGCTTCTTGGAGTGCGGCGGCAACGACGCCGCTTTCCCTGGGTACGCCAATCTCCCGATTGGCAGATTCGAAACGCAGAAGCCAATCGGGAGATTGGCGTGCCCAGGGGGTCCAGCCAAAGCGGCGTCGTTGCCGCCGCACTCCAAAAGGGTGATGACATGGAACGCAGGGACTTCTTGAAGGTTGCAGGGGCCGCCGCATCCTCGTTCCTGGCGGCGCAGGGAAACGCCGCTGATGCGAAAGCGGAGACCCCGCCGATGAAAGTGCTGCTGTGGTGCTGGGACGCGCGCATGACCTGGGACGATGAGCCGGACAAGATATCCAACCGGATGGCTGCGGCGGAAAAGCCGTTTCCCTACATGAAACGGCCCGAGTCCTATACGGTCGGCTTTCGCCGGCTGGTGGACTACTGCGCGAAGAACGGCATCTACGGATTCATCGTGTGGGGGTTTCTGCGCGACTGCCACGGCGGGGTGAGCGCCGCGCAAGACTTGTGCAAGTACGCGGCGGACAAAGGGGTGGCCGTGCTGCCAGGCGTGGGTCTGTGCTCCTATGGCGGCTATTATTTCGAGGGCGAGCATGCGTTCAATCTCGGCACCTATTTCAAGAAACACCCGGAACGCATCAGCACGGCCAATGAATCCGGCGGCAGCCGTGCGGTGACCCCGGTGCTTGATCCTTCGCTGAAAGCCAATCAGGACTGGTGGCGCGACGGACTGGAATGGATGCTGGAAACCTTTCAGGTCGGCGGGGTGGATTATGAAATGGGCGACTACATCGTCAACGCCTCGCCGGAATCGGCCGCCGCGCGGGCGGCGCTCGGGTTTGACGCGGACGGCAACATCATGGACATCGTGGTGGGAACGCGGGACCTGATGGCGCAGGGAGTCAAGATTAAACCCGACGGACTTTTTATCAACAGCACGTACCGCGGCTATCACCAAATCAAAGACTTCCCCAAGATGGACTACTTGAAGCCGTTCCCAAAACAGGTCGCATGGGAGTACACGCTGGCGAACATGGTGCGGCGGAAAGAATTTCCGCAGGAGTTCATGGGCGCGCCCGACCACCGAAAGTACGGTTACCTGCACTGGATTAGCGCAGCCACCGGTGACACCGACCGCGACTGCGTCGCCGATGTGGCCCGCGTGTTTCCGGGCCTGCACGAACTTGGGTTTGAATTCGTCGGCACTTACGGCGAACTGTCCGCCGTCAACAATCCCGCCATGGTTCGCAACTACCGCGCGCAGGTGGCATGGGCAAAAAACGCCGGGCTTGCCCTTTCTTCGTTCGTGTCTTGATTTGCAGTTTTCAGCTTTTGTTCTTCACCCGCTCCTTTGTCTTTTCTCCCCTTACTGCATTACCATGCTTGCCAGAGGCTTATTGACGCATGAGCATGGACCTTCCGCCAGCCCTTGAAGCGCGCATCGCGGGACTCGCATCTTTGGTGCGGGCGCGGTGTTTCGACGCGCCGCGTTATGTCACCCGCCCGGTGATGCCGCCGCTGGAGGAGTACACCGAACTGCTGCGGGGCGTGTGGGACCGCCGCTGGCTCACCAATGACGGGGAGCTGCACCAGCGGCTGGAACGGGAACTGGAGGCCCACCTGGGCGTGAAACACGCCAGCCTGTTCTGTAACGGCACGCTGTCGCTGCTGGTCGCCTTGCAGGCGCTTGATTTGCGGATGGGCGAGGTCATCACCACGCCGTTCACTTTCCCGGCCACGACGAACGTGCTGCACTGGAACCGGCTGCGGCCGGTCTTCTGCGATGTGGACCCGGTCACGTTCAACATTGATCCGGAACGGGTTGCCGCTGCGTTCACGGACCAGACGCGGGCCATTCTGGCCGTGCATGTTTACGGCCAGCCCTGCGATGTGGGGGCGCTGAAAGAACTGGGCGAACGGCACGGCGTGCCGGTGGTCTATGACGCCGCGCACGCATTCGACGTGCGGCTGGAAGGGCGGCCCGTACTGGAATGGGGCGACGTGTCTTCGCTGAGTTTCCATGCGACCAAGTTGTTCACCACCGGCGAGGGCGGCGCACTTGTTACCGCGAATACGGCGCTGGACGCGCGTATTCGGTCGCTCAAGAACTTCGGCATCGCCGACGAGGAGACGGTGCTCGCGCCGGGCATCAACGCCAAGCTGTGCGAGACATCGGCGGCGTTCGGCCTGCTGCGCCTGCGCGACGTGGACGGCGAGATTGCCGCGCGCGGCGAAGTGACCGCGGTCTACCACCGCGCGCTCGAAGGCATTCCCGGGCTCACGCTGCCGCCACGGCCGAAGAATGTTGCGCTCAACCACTCCTATTTCCCCGTCATGGTGGACGGGACCCGCTTTGGCCTGAACCGGGATGAACTGTACGGCGCGCTGCGCCTGTTCAATGTCATCGCGCGCAAGTACTTCTATCCGCTCACCTCCCATTACGAATGGGACCGCTGCTTTCCCTCGGCTGCCCCGGCCAACTTGCCTGTGGCCGAACGCGCCGCGGCGCAGGTGCTGTGCCTGCCCGTCTACGGCGAATTGGGTGCGGTGGACGCGCAGGCCGTCGGCGAAATCATTGCCGAACTGCACAAGGCGGCGAAGCCATGAGCGCGCCGAAACGCGTCCCTGTGCTGGTGTTTCCCTGTGGCACCGAAATCGGACTGGAGATTGCGCGGTCACTGCGCTTCGCCCCGGAATTTGAACTGGTCGGCGCGTCCAGCCCCGTGTCGAACCACGGTCCGTTCGTCTTCCGCCGCTACCGAGAAGACATGCCTTTTGTAAGCGCCCCGGGCTTTATGGACAAACTCAACGCGGTCGTTGCGGAGGAGGGCATCGGGCTGGTGTTTCCGGCCCATGACGATGCCACGGTACTGCTGTCTCAGCGGCGGGAGGAAATCGCGGCGCCGGTTGTTGCGCCCGCTGCCGACACCTGCGCCCTGTGCCGAAGCAAGCGCGACACCTATGCGGCGCTGACCGGACGGGTGCGCGTGCCGGCGCTGTTTGATCCCAACACCGCCACGCTGCCCTTCCCGGTGTTTCTGAAGCCGGAACGCAGCCAGGCATCGCGGGGAACGGTGCTGGTGCAGCACCGCGCGGATCTGGACTACCACCTGGGGCGCGATCCGTCATTGCTGGTGCTCGAGTACCTGCCGGGCCGCGAATACACCGTGGACTGTTTCACAGACCGTCACGGCGCGCTGCGCTACGTGGGCGCACGGGAGCGCCTCCGCATAGCCGGCGGCATCAGCACGGACACGCAGTTGGTTCACCGCGACGACCTGAACGCCATGGCCGTCGCGCTGCATGCGGCGCTGCCCATGCGCGGCGCATGGTATTTCCAGGCGCGTGAAGACGCCTCCGGCGCGCCAGCGCTGCTCGAAGCGGCGCCGCGCGTGGGCGGTTCGATGGGACTGCACCGCGCGCTGGGTGTCAACCTGCCGCTGCTGGCCGCGCGCGACGCGCTGGACCAAGATGTCGAGATCCTTCCGAGGACCGGCGACGCGCGCATGGACCGCGCGCTGGACTGCTGCCATGCGCCCGCCTTCACACCCGACCGGGTAATCCTTGACGCGGACAGCGCCCTGTTTCTCTCCGACGGCACACCGAACCCGTGGATGGTTGCGTTTATCGTGCAATGCCGCAACCAGGGGCGGCAAATCACGGCGCTTGCGGCGCGCTGCCCCGCGATGCAGAAGCGGCTGAAAGCGTGCGGCCTGCATTCACTGCTGGGTGCCTGCCAGGAGACACTGGACTCCGGGCTCGACATGCCTCCGCAAAAGGCGCTTCTGATCACGGCCGACATCGAATGGCGCAGGATTGCGTTGGACGCGGGATTCATCGTGACGGGGCCGGACGCCGCGGACGCGCTGATTGATTCCAGGCTGTGAGCGGTCCGGATCGCTTTGGGCGTGGGGACTCTTTCTTGGAGTGCGGCGGCAACGACGCCGCTTTTCCTTTGCCGGGGTCATGGTCGCACTGGCATGGGGATGGCGTCCATCAAGCCAAAGCGGCGTCGTTGCGGCCGCACTCCAAAGGGGAACCGCTCTCCGGGTGTGCCGAAGCGACAGGGCCGGGGCAGCACATCGAATAGAGGCATACTTCGCGAGAAAGGCCGTTTCACAGCGGCGCAACAGCAGGAGAATTCGAGGCATGGCAGATTTGGGCCGCATCGGCGCACAGAGTTACAGCTTTCGCAAGTTCAGTTTCGAGGGTGCGCTCGATCAACTGAAGGCGCTGGGACTTCACCGCATGGAGTTCTGTGCGGTGCATCTTCCGGCGGACCCGGCCGACTCCGGTTTCGGAAAGGTGCTTGAAACAATTCGCGCGCGGGGCGTTATGGTGCCCTGTTTCGGCGTGGAGGAATTTGCGGCGGACCGAAGCGCAAACCGCCGCAGGTTCGAACTGGGCCGCGCGCTGGGCGTGGAATGTCTGACGGCCGACCCCGAACCGGGCGCTTTTGATCATCTGGAGGAACTGGTGGACGAGTTCGGCATACGCATCGCGATCCACAACCACGGGCCGGGCGCGCGCTATGACAGGGCGGCCGACACGCTGCGCGCAGTGGAGGGACGACACCCGTTCATCGGCGCGTGCGTGGACACGGGCCATTGCGTGCGCTCGGGCGAACGGCCCGCTGACGTCATCGTGGCACTCGGCGCGCGGGTACACAGCGTGCATCTGAAAGACTGGAAGATCGGCGGCGGGGAAACCATCCTCGGCCAGGGCGACGCCGACCTGCCCGCCGTGGCGCAGGCATTGCGGGCAGTGGATTTTTCAGGGCCGGTTATCATGGAGTACGAGAACAGTCCGGAAGACCCGGTGCCGGACATGCGCATAGGCCTCGAACTCTGGAATGGCCTGGCATAGCCGGCTCCCGCGCCCATTTTGTCCGCCCAACGGGCTACGCTGCAGAACCCCGTCCAACGCAGATGTACTTGAAGCCCATGGCCGCCATTTCCGCCGGGTCATAGATATTCCTGCCGTCGGCGATGACAGGGTTGTTCAGCAGCGCCTTGACACGCCGGTGGTCCAAGTTTCGGAACTCGTCCCACTCGGTGCATATCACCAGTGCCTCGCAGCCTTCGAGCGCCTCGTAGGGTGTGGGAACGAACCGGACGTCAATCCCGCTCTCCGACAGGATCTTCCGCGCATTGTTCTCGGCGACGGGGTCAAAGGCGACTATCGCCGCACCTGCCTCGGACAGTTGCCGCGCTATGGCGCGCGAGGGCGCCTGCCGCATGTCGTCGGTCTTGGGCTTGAAGGAGAGTCCCCAGAGAGCGATCTTCTTGCCGCGCAGGTCGGGCAGTTCGGCCAGCAGTTTTGGAATGAGGGACAGCTTCGCGCTTTCGTTGACCTTGTCAACGGCCTCCATCATCCCTGCGTCACAGCCATGCTCCCTGAGCACGGCGGTCAGCGCCCGCACGTCTTTGGGAAAGCAGCTTCCGCCGTAGCCGATCCCGGCCTGAAGGAACCTCGGCCCGATACGGTTGTCCAGCCCCATTCCCTGCGCGATGCACTTGACGTCGGCGCCGCATTTCTCGCAGAGGGGCGCGAGCATGTTCATGAAGGAGATGCGCATCGCGAGCATGGCGTTTGCCGCGTACTTGGTGAGTTCAGCGCTTGCTATATCCGTGCGGACAATGGGGTGTACCGTCCTTTCGACGCCAGATCGGAAGAGCACACGTCTGAACTCCAGTCACGATCAGATCTC